>CAUVKE010000027.1:0-8847 GCA_963552415.1 uncultured Treponema sp. | reverse complement strand
CAAAGAAAGAATATTTCCCATAATTCCTCCATAGTTTATCAATATACAGTGTTAGTTTACTGCATATCGGAATGTTACATAAAATTTTTCTCCGTTTGGGCCGTAAAAAGCGTCAGGGCGGAATTTAGCGTATTGTGTTTTCGAGGCTGCGTTTTTCGGGATCGTCGTTTAATGAATTGCTTCTTCTAAGTACAATGTGTGAGAGCTACTATATACGGATTAAAAAAATAAGTCAATGTTTACATTATGACACTGTATGTCTTTTATTCAGTGCATTCCTTTTTTTTCTAATTAGCCACAAGCGCCACCGATAGTTCTGCCGCACTTTTGCCGTACCGTTACGTTTAAATTTTCTGCCGTTAAATAATTGGGCATCTCTAAAAACCTCTAAAAAAAGATAAAGAAAATTTGAGTTTTTAGATGTCCCTTAAATAAAATAAAAAAACAGCCTATTACCCAGTACGGATAACAGGCTGTTTTCATTTATAAACTATGTTAGACACGGAAAAACCGAAATTTTTAGGTGCCTAATGCATCAGGCCTTTACGCCTAAAGCCTATTTTTAAAGAACCATCATTCCTACAGTCAGAATAACGAGGTTGACGATAAACAGTACGGCAAGTATCTTACCGACAAACTTGAGCCATGTGCTGTATTCGATACGTGCGCTCGTAAGACCGCCCATAACAACACCGCTCGTGGGGGTAAACAGGTTCAGAATACCGGATGCAGCCGAGAAAATCATAACCATAACAGCGGGGTTGTAACCTAAGTTCTGCGCAAGCGGCCCCATAATCGGCATCGATACGGTCGCCAAACCTGAGGTCGACGGGATAACAAAGGAGAGCAATGCATACAAGATGTATGAAAGCGGTGCAAATGCAAATGCCGGCAAGCCTTCCAATGCTTGTGAGGCATGTTCAAGAACGTACTTATCCAAGCCGGTTTCACCCATCAACACGGAAGCACCGCGCGCAACAGCGATAACGAGAACAACGCTCATAATATCCTTTGCGCCTTCCATAAATGCGGAAACAATCTCGTTTTCGGTGAATCTGTTGATAAATGCAATAATCAAACCGATGATAAAGAACCACATACCCAGTTCACCGAACCACCATTCACCGATCGCAGCTCCTGTTAAGAATGACGACCAGCCTTCGAAGATGGTTACATTGAACTTATCCCACGGAATAACGGAAATAATCATCACGAAGAAGCCGAATGCGAAGATGCCCATCGAAAGCTTCATTTTCCCTGTATATTCAACTTCAACGTCCGTATCTTTCTTTGTGAATTCTGCATTCATGATTTCCTGTTCTTGCAAGGAAAGAATGGTTGAACCCTTATCCCGCTTTACCTTCTTTGCATACGCCATGACAAATGTACATGCAATAATGAGAGAAGAAAGCCAAAGAACAATACCCAATGCAATAACGATACCGTTATTTACACTGCTCTGAATACCCATTTCTTCAAAACTCTTGTTGATACTGTCGATAGCGATACCGGTTGCAAAGGGGTTTACCGTTGAACCGAGAACGCCGACACCGGCGCCAAGCAATACTGTCGCGGCGCCGACAACAGAGTCAAAACCGGCAGCAACCATCGTTGCGGCAAGTAATCCGTAGAAAGCAACCGTCTCTTCAGCCATACCGTAAGTAGTACCGCCGATTGAGAACAGCGTCATCAGGATCGGAATAAGGATGAGCTCATTGCCCTTTAGTTTCTTTACAAGGTGAGTAATACCTGCGTTAAGAGCGCCGGTTTTTGTTACAATGCCCAAGAAACCGCCGAGTACTAATACGAAGAAACACACATCAAGCGCATTGGAAAATCCGTTGTAGGATGCCATAACGATAGTTCCGAGCGTTGCACTCTGTACATCGGGGATAATCCATGTGATTATCGCCAATACAAACAAAATAATGTACAAAATTGAGAATGCGGACAGAGACGCTCTCTTTTTTTTATCTTTTCCCATTTTTTCCTCCAATTTATTTAAAAGCCGGTTTGCATTATATATTTTGTATTACATATATTATAAATAACTATACACTATATAATGCACGCTTCGATTGAAAAGACAACGTTTTCTCAATCGAAGTACCGGAAATAACCGAAAGTGCCGCGGTAAATAACGTGTATTTATCCGCGGCACTGTAGATTAGTTGGCCGTAATAACCGTGCTGTTACCGCCTTTCAGCGCATTGCCTGCATTTGCTAACGAGGTAATAACCGCCTGTCCTTCTTTGTGGTTGCGGACAAACTGTAAACATGCTTCCACTTTGGGGAGCATACTGCCCTTTGCAAAATGTCCTTCGGCAATGTATTTTTCCGCATCGGCAATATTCAGTTTGCTTAAAGCCTGCTGATTGGGCTTATTGAAATTGATACAAACCTGATCAACCGCCGTTAAAATGACCAATTTATCGGCTTTAACATCCGCTGCGAGCTTTGCACAGGATTTATCCTTATCGATAACCGCATCAACGCCGTGTAAACCGTCCGCTTTTTGCAGAACCGGAATACCGCCGCCGCCGACAGTGATAACGATGTGCCCTGCGGCAACCAACTCTTCGATAACGGGACGTTCGATAATTGCAACCGGCTGCGGTGACGGAACAACGCGGCGGTAGCCTCTACCCGCGTCTTCAACAAATGTCTGATCCGGTTTTTCAGCCTTAATTTTATCAGCCTGTTCTTTTGTATAGAACATACCGATGGGCTTACTCGGGTTCGTGAACGCGGGATCGTTTTCCGACACCAACACCTGTGTAACAACGCATACGACTTCACGCTTAACATTCCGGCGTTTCAGCTCATCGCCGATCGCCTGCTGCAAGTGATAGCCGATGTATCCTTGGCTCATGGCGCCGCATTCGGCAAACGGCATAGCGGGCGTACCTGCGGTTCCGTTTGCTGCATAGTCCATTGCCAAATTGATCATACCTACCTGCGGCCCGTTACCGTGTCCGATGACGATCTCATAGCCGGTTTCGGCCAGCGCGACAATTGATTTTGCCGTTTCTTTTACTAACGCAAGCTGCTCCTGCGGATTGTTTCCCAGTGCGTTTCCGCCGAGCGCCACAACAATTCTTTCTTTTTTCATATCTGTCGTACCGCCCAGTTTATTTTAAGGTTGCATACATAACCGCTTTAATGGTATGCATACGGTTTTCAGCCTGATCGAATACCTTTGATTGTACCGATTCAAAGACTTCGTTACTTACTTCCATTTCGGGAATACCGAACTTTTCGTTTACTTCGCGTCCGACTTTTGTATTCAAGTCGTGGAACGAGGGCAAGCAGTGCAGGAAGATAGCATTGGGATTAGCCAGCGCCATCATCTTCTTGTTTACCTGATACTTGCTCAACAGCTTAATGCGGGATTCCCATACGCTGTCGGGTTCGCCCATCGATACCCAAATGTCGGTGTATAATACGTCTGCATTTTTGCAGCCTTTTTCCACATCATCGGTAAGGGTGATGGTTGCGCCGGTTTCTTTTGCAATCGCTTCAGCGGTCTTTACCAAGTCGGCGGCAGGGAACAGATCCTTGGGGCCGCATGCGGTAAAGTGCATACCCATCTTAGCACATACAATCATCAACGAATTGGCAACATTGTTGCGGGCATCGCCGACAAACGTCAGCTTGATACCCTTCAAATGACCAAAGTGCTCTTCAACGGTGAGTACGTCTGCGAGCATCTGAGTGGGATGGAATTCGTTGGTTAAGCCGTTCCAAACCGGTACGCCTGCATATTTTGCCAATTTTTCAACAATTTCTTGGCTGAAACCGCGGTATTCGATACCGTCATACATACGGCCTAAAACCCGTGCGGTATCTTCGATGCTTTCTTTATGTCCCATTTGAGAGCTTGCAGGATCAAGGAAGGTTGAACCCATACCTAAATCCATTGCGGCAACTTCAAAAGAACAGCGTGTGCGTGTTGAGGTTTTTTCAAACAGTAATACGATGTTTTTTCCTTTTAAGTGATCGTGCGGGGTATGTGTCATCTTCAATTTTTTTAATTCTTTTGAAAGATCCAACAAATACCTGATTTCTGCTGAGCTGAAATCCAATAATTTTAAGAAACTCCGTCCTAAAAGATTCACACCCATAAAAACTCCTTGCTATTGTTAATAGCGTTAAATTTATCCCCGTTTACATACGGGTAATAATAAAATATGCCGATACCGTTCTGTGCAGTATCCGGTCTAAGCGGAAAGATGGTATCGGCATTCTCTAGTAATGTACGGTTTAGTTGTCGCGTACGAGCGGCATACTCATACAGCGGGGGCCGCCGCGTCCGCGTGAAAGCTCAGCGCTCGGCATCGTCAAAACTTTCAATCCGCGCTTTGCAAGAAGCTCATTGGTAACATCGTTTCTTTCGTATACAACGATTGTTCCGGGATCGATGCACAGCGTATTCGAACCGTCGTTCCACTGTTCGCGCGCTGCAGCAATCTTGTCGCCGCCTGCGCACTGAATAAGTTCTGCATGGCCGGTACCGGTGTACTGAGCAAGCGTTTTTTCGAGCGTCGTATCATTTTCTACGATCTTCAACTCGCCTTTCGTAGCGCCTTTGGTGATGGTAAATACGCGGAGCGGGCCGAGAATACCGGGGTGGATTGTGAACTTGTCGTGATCGATCTGGGTAAAGACCGTATCCAAGTGCATAAATGCGCGGCTTACGGGAATATCAAACGCAAGGATTGTTTCGATCTTTGAATCACTGTTAAAGAAAATCTTTTTTGCGATGATGTCGATGGCGTTTGCAGTTGTACGCTGAGAAATACCGATAGCTAAAACTTTTTCATTTATATTGAGGATATCGCCGCCTTCGATGTGGGGCGGATCATAGCGATCATAGAACTTGGGTACTTTACCGGCATAATCGGGATGATGATTAAAGATGTATTCGGCATAGATTGTTTCGCGGTTACGGGTAACGGAGAACATTCTATTCAAGCTTACGCCGTTTCCGATTGTAGCAAAAGGATCGCGGGTAAAATACAGGTTAGGCATAGGATTAACAACCATTGACGAATCGGAATCGGCAACGAAGTCTACCAATGAGGCATTACCTTTGATATTAAGTTCTTTAATATCAATGCCTTCCATCGTTTTTAAAATCAACTGTTTGTTATCTTTGATGTTGTTCAACAGTTCGCGGATGCTTTCCTTGTGTTTTTCGGAATAAACATCGCTTTCGTTAATAAATTGCTCAATAAATTGAGTTCTAATTTCCGGTTTTTTAATTGCTTCTGCGGCAAGGTCTTCGAGGTACAGAACTTCGGCTCCGTTATCTCTCAAAATCTTGGCAAAGGCGTCATGCTCTGCTTGCGCGACTTTTAGGAACGGAATGTCGTCAAACAGCAGTTCGCCTAAGGTGTCGGGAGTTAAATGAAGTAGTTCGGCACCAGGCCTATGAAGCAATACTTTACGCAGTTTTTTAATTTCACTGGTAACACTTAATACGGACATATAAGCCTCCTATAACTTATAGTGCAGGATGCGGTAAACACACCGCCGAAAGGCTGCTTCGCATAAAAAAACACTATCAGCCGAGTCTCCCTGCAAAGATAAGAATAATTATAACACAGATTTTGGAGAATGCAAGCAAAATATAATGAAATTAGAGCAGGGCTGGTCTTCATTCGTGCGGAAGGTTTAATACCCGCCGTTTCTCTGCAGCCCCATTGCAGGGGCTGTCCAAAAACTTCAGTTTTTGGACAGTTTCCTTAGATTTAGATGCGATGTTTAAAACTAAGTCATTACCTTATAAAGACTTAGTTTTAAACTCGCGGGGATGTCGAAAAAGTAACCAACTTTTGAGACATCCCCGAACGCTCTGGGGCGGGGTTGTTGATTCAGCGCTTCGTTTTTATTCTGTTTTTTTATTTACAAATATAAAAAACGGATTTATACTTTATATGTAATGATTCTATGGTAATGCAAGCTAAAGGGTCGTTTATAAATTCAATTCACAGGAGGTACTCTTTATGGTAACGTTTTTGTTGTGCGTTGCAGCGCTCGTTGTAGGTTACTTGGTGTACGGTACGTTTGTAGAAAAAGTGTTCAGTCCGAATGAATCAAATCGGACGCCTGCTATGGCTAATCCTGACGGAATAGACTATGTTCCGATCTCAAAGCCGAAAGCTTTTTTAATTCAGCTTTTGAATATTGCCGGTTTAGGGCCGATATTCGGCGCAATATCCGGCGCTTTGTGGGGGCCGAGCGTCTATCTTTGGATTGTCGGCGGTACGCTGCTTGCAGGCGGTGTGCACGATTATCTTTCCGGTATGCTTTCGGTACGTAATGACGGCGCCAGTATTACCGAAATTACCGGTAAATACTTAGGTCATACCATGCAGAATATCATGCGCGTATTCGGTTTGGTACTCCTTGTTATGGTCGGTGTCGTATTTATGGTAGGGCCGGCAGGACTCCTTGCGCTGCTGACTCCCGAATGGCTCAATGTAAAAGTGTGGACAATTATTATTCTTGTATACTATTTCCTTGCAACGCTCCTTCCGGTTGATAAGATTATTGCACGCCTGTATCCGGTTTTCGGTATTTTCCTCATTTTAATGGCTGTGGGTGTTTCGATTGCTACAATGATAAACAGTGGAACCCGCCCCATGATGGAGCTGACATTTGAAAATCTGTATCCAAGCGCGACTCAGCGCCCCATCTGGCCGCTGATGTTTATTACGGTGGCGTGCGGCGCTATCTCCGGTTTCCACGCAACGCAGTCTCCGATTGTTTCGCGTACGTTAAAGAATGAAAAAGAGGGACGTTGGGTTTTCTACGGTGCGATGGTTGCCGAAGGAATTATCGCAATGGTGTGGGCATCGGCGGCGATCGCCTTCTTTTGGAATAAAGACGGATCAGGCACAGGCCTTAAAGCTCTCCTTGACATCGGCGGAGGAAATTCAAAATCGGTTTACACCATCTGTACCGGCTTACTCGGAACAGTCGGCGGTGCAATTGCTATGGTCGGCGTTATCGCATGTCCCATCACTTCGGGTGATACCGCGTTCCGCAGCGCCCGTATGATTGTCTTTGACTGGTTCAAACTTGACGAAAAGAATCTGAAGACACGGCTTTCAGTTGCCGTACCGTTGCTGCTTGTCGGATATTGTATTTCGCTTATCAATTACAGTGTTGTATGGCGCTATTTCTCGTGGTCAAATCAAACCCTTGCGATGATTGTCTTATGGACGGGCGGCGCCTATCTTGCGACAAACTATCCTAACCGGAACCGCTGCTGGATCGCGGTTATTCCCGCAACTTTCATGTCGGCTGTTTCCGTTACCTATCTGATGTATGCGCCTGAGTGCTTCAACCTTGTTCGGCTCGGTATGCAGGGAATTACGATTTCGTATACAGTCGGTATCGTTGTCGCTGCGGTATTCTTTATTATCTTTATGACAAGAATTTATATGCGGCCTGAACAGAGCCTCGAAAATCAGCGGAAGATCATTGTCGGACGTGCTCATTAGGACATAAGGGCTCCTCTATTCCAAAGGATGCGAAGCAAATCTAACCGAGTTTTTAGAGGCGCCCATAATGTAATGAGAAGCTGCCGCTTCTATTAAGGCAGCTTCTCCGTCATGGCACTAATCTATCACACGCTTTTTTCTGGTACGGTTGCGTTTACTTCCAATCCGTTCTGATTTTCCGTGAAGAATTAAACCGCTCAATGGCAAGATCAAATAAATGCATGATGAGTTCCCGATACGGCAACCCCGATGCTTCGCACATCTTGGGAAACATCGAAATAGCGGTAAAACCCGGAATGGTGTTTACCTCATTCAGATAGATTTTCTTTGTTTTTTTATCTATAAAGAAGTCAACCCGTGATAGGCCGCTTAAATCAAGCGATCGGTAGGCTTTGCCTGCAATACTGCGGATTTCCCGACGCTGTTCGTCGTCGATATCGGCAGGAATTTTCAGCTGCGCTCCGTTAGGATCAATATACTTTGCATCATAATCATAAAATTCATGCGAGGGAATAATTTCTCCCGGCGTATAGACCACGCATTCATCGTTACCGGTTACGGAGCATTCGATTTCGCGGGCGGCGATGCAGGCTTCGATCAGTACCTTGCTGTCCCAGAGGAAAGCCTCCTGCATTTTTTGCAGTAGTTCGGTACGGTTGGCCGCTTTGCCTGCACCGACGGAACTGCCTACTCTGCACGGCTTTACAAAGAGCGGATACTCCAATTCTTTTTCCGCCTGAGTAATAAAGCTTTCCTGTTCTTTCGGGTTATCCCATTGGAATTTTCTTACACATAAAAACGGTACAATCGGCAACTGCTCGTGCTGCCAGATTATCTTTGTCTTTTCTTTGTCCATCGCCGCGCTGCTCGCAAGCACGCCGCCGCCGACGTAGGGAAGGTCGGCCATCTCGAAAAGACCTTGAATGGTGCCGTCCTCTCCGAAGCTGCCGTGCAGCACCGGAAACACAACATCCGCGGCAATCGGCGTACCGTTTACCGATAAACCGGCGGCGGTGCCTCCGCCCGGGATGACGGCTACCCGCGCTGCCTTATCACATTTTATCGTTAAGACCGCAGCTGTATCCTTGCGGATGTGTTCCAACAGTGTTTTAGGCTGCAAATACCATTCGCCGGTTTTGGTAATGCCGATTAAATGTACGGTATGTTCGCTGCCGATGGCGCGGACAACAAAAGAAGCGGAAACAAGCGAAACCTCATGCTCGCCCGACCTTCCGCCATAGATAATCGCTATATTCATAGTATACTCCGCATTATATGCTTTATGTATTTTCCAATTTTTTTAAGATTTCAACGGCGAGCGTATCTTCGGGATAAA
>CAUVKE010000026.1:0-8969 GCA_963552415.1 uncultured Treponema sp. | reverse complement strand
TGAGCTGAGTTCTCGGATAACGGTTTCCGTAATATCGACAGTCGGGCTATACCAGATAATCGCTTCACCCTGTTGTAAGTTCAGCACCATCGTATAGCCTTGACTTTCTGCAATTTTTTTAATTGCGGCATAAAGGCGGGAATAAAAGACATCATCGCTTACCAAACTCTTCCGCAGCATTGCCAGCTCATCGTTACACGCCTTGGAATATTCAAGCAAAAAACTGGTCTTTGCGTCAATTTCCGCCTGATATTTTTGGACAGCATCGGCTCTTCCGATTGCTTCCGCATCTACCTTTTTTTGACGGAGCGCAATAATCTCATCGGACATCCGCTGTGTTTCAGCCTGATACTTTGCCTGTTTTGCCTGATAGTCGCGGACAGAACGGGAATCCCGCAAAAAAGTAGTGTAAATACGGGAAGTGTCGACAACCGCAAAACGGGTTATCTGCTGCGCCGATAATGCAACGGCGCCCGCCAAAAGACAAAACAATATCAAAGCATATTTTCTCATCATTTACTCCTTTATAGATTAGGCACATTAAACGATAATACGAACCGCCAGTCTGCCCCTTTGCCGTCTCCCCACACCAGCTTTCCGTTTTCTGCTTTAAAAGTATTGGCAAACATCAGCCGTAACGGGAATTGAGGAATAACAAAACGTAATCCCGGGCCGAAGCTGAAATAGTAATCGTCAATCTTAAATGTCTTTAAATCAGCCATATTTTTCTTGATAGCGGCAGCATCGGCAAAAAAGTCAAAAGACAGAATGCCATGCGCTAGCGGCCATCTGAATTCCATCCAATGGTTAAACAACACATTGCCTTTACCTGCGGAACCGAGCGTCATCCAGCCGCGCCCGGTAAACATACCATCGATAGCAAGTTTACCGGTATCGCCTATGCGGCTATTCGGCATCGGCAGCTGAAACGAAAAACCGGTATAAAAGGCTAATACAAATTTTAAATTCCAAATTTCCGAAACAGGATAATCGAGAAGCGTAAAATAAGCTTCGGATTTTGTTTCAAATCGGACAAAGTACTCGTCTTCAATTTTAGGTATAATACCGAAAAAAGAAATCTGCTGACTCAAGAACCATCCTTTGCTCGGATCATAAGTAACATCACGCCCGTCAAACGAAACACGAGTCCATAATGAGTTGCTAAGCCGCCAGTGTGCTTGCTGCTGCCGTACTGTCGGATCTGCAGCACGGTATAGCTTCGTATCGTAGAAGTTCTTTACTAATGAGAAATTAACCCCACCGCGCAGTGTAATCGTCGCATATCGGGGGTACCATCGATAACCGGTATGAACACCCAACGTCGTTTCAAACCGGTGGTAGTTCATCCGGTATGCTTTTGCCAAATCTTGATTTTTTTCAAATTCTTCCCTGCTTTAAAACGGGCCGTAAGGGAATACCATATCCTGATAATCGAACAAAGATTTGTGTGTAAGCGATAGATCAAAACCAAGTGTTACCGGATAACCGAGAAACCAGTTTTCGGCATAGCCAAGCTGTATTGTTTGATTATCGGTTGCAGCTGTAGCATTAACCGATAATTCATTCCCACGTCCTGCAAGATTGCGTTCCTGCCACTGAACAAATAACGAAAGCGGGAAACTGTCGGCATCCGAAACCCCCGAAAACGTAACGCCGAATTGAATACTGGCCGTCGATTGCTCTTCGACATTGAGGATAACGTCGATCAGATCCTGTTCCGAACCGGGCTGAACATCCGGCACGACAGTAGAAAAATAACGGAGGTTAAATAAGTTGCGCAAACTGTTGGTAAACTTTGATTTTGAAAATACATCCCCTTGTTCAAATAAAAGCTCACGGCGGATAACATATTCTTTTGTCCGCTTATTGCCGCGGATAATAATATTTTCGATATGGCTCCTACGCCGTTCCACAATAGTTACTGCAAACGATACTTTTTTAGTTGCCGAATCGCGCTGCATTGCCTTTGCGATGTAATTTGAAGTATATCCGTTTTCAAAATACATATCGGCAATTGCTTGAAAGCCCTGTTCAAACTTGGTCATATTCAAAATGCTGCCCGGCGTTAGTCTTATTTTCGAACTTAAATCTTCAGTAGAAAAAATCTTATTTCCTTCAAAAGAGGTTCCGTCGTAGGTATACTGCTCTCCTTCCATAATAACATAGGTCAGCTTTACCATGTTTTTTTGCGGATCGGATTCAGAATCTACATCTTGAACGATATTTTCAACATGAGCATCGATATAACCGCGTTCTCCGTAAAATCGCTGAATGGCTGTCTTATCTTCTTCAAGAGCGCTTTCTTTAAAGACCCCTTTTACAAGGAATTTCGCCGGTTTGGTAACGAGGATGCCTTTTAAAGCTTTTTCACCTACAGTAGTATTACCTTGAAAAACGACTCCCGAAACAATCGTTTGCTTTCCCTCCGTAATAGTAAATTCAAGAATAACACCCCCTTGAGGACTATCAGACACACTGGAACTTACCACAGCCGATGCATAACCTTTTTCTATATAGTAATTTTTGATGGTTTGCTCGTCGGCATTCTTTTTTATTTCATTGTAGATATCACCTTTTTTCAATACTATCTTCGACAAAAGATCGCCGCGTGAAATGCGGTTGTTTCCGGTTATTTTTATCAATGTAACGATGGGTTTTTCCGTAACTTCAAATTCAAGCCGCACATACTGATAGTCAATGTCCGCAGGAACAGCTTTGGGCACAATGTCGGAAAAATACTCAAGCGCATATAATTTTTGCAGAATTTCCGAATACGTTGCATCGGAAAAGGGTTTGCCTTTAAACGAATCAAAAATACCGGCCATTTCGGTTTTTGATACGCTGTTCAATCCCTTAAACACAATACTTGATATCGGTTTGTTCTCGTACCAACTATCGGGAGCTTGCGCCCATAAAAAGCAGACAGATAGTATGAACGCCGCTACGGCTATCACCTTTTTTAACATTAAAGACTCCTCTATCTCATTTACATTATCTTATCAACGATAGTATTATCGCCTTGCATCCTTTTTGAGGGCATTGAGTTTAATATGAATATTTCCATGAAAAAGTCAATGCCGCATCTCCTACAAATAAGGTATCCGGTTTTGTGGGGGCGACCGACCAACGAAGCAAAAAGAAGGGAGTTGCCATCTCCAAACCGATTTCCGGCTGAAACAAAAGATCCTTATAAACGGGGCGGTTAGAACCGCTGTTTATAAGTGATTTTGCATCGTAATGACTTAAGTGCAGAAGTGCATCCGCATAAATAGCCGAACCGAAATATTTACCTATATAAACACTCGTATTGTCAAGATAGTTACTCATTGTTAAAGGAGTATTCTGACTTGCAGTGAACAAGTTACCGAAAATGGCATTTTGCAGCAACAATGTACGGAAAGAAAAAGCATCTAGTCGTAAGAAATCCCTGACTTTGCTTTCCGTTTTTTTGAGAAAACTTACCTGCGCAAGAACATCAGAACTGGTAACCAATAAATTCTGCCATACGTTCTCTTTTTTCGTGTCACCGATAGCTACCTGCCCCAATAGCTGCATAATTTCATTTGTAGAACGAGGCGGATCCGAACTGAGCACCGGATTAAAAGTGAATAATGACTGATCCTTTGCCGTCAAAATCAGCCGCAACGGTTCACCGTTACTGTCGCGGTCACGGATTTCCGCCCTTAAAGTTACCAACGGTTCTATTACCTTAGCCACATCCGCAAAGGTAATACTACCTTCGCGGATATAGAAGCTGCGTTTAATATAGGATACCTCCCCACCTCGCATCTTCACATCACCGGCCATTGTAAATTTGCGGGTACCGGCATCGGCAATCAACGAAAGCGGGGATTCGGTGGGGACAAGCGTCCGTAAAATCGGGATATCCGCAGTCGGCCAGCGAAATTCCGCCTTATGCCCGAACTGTAAATCAAGCTTCATATCAAACGCTATATCACGACGGGATCGGGAATATTTCGCGTTGAACTTATCAAGATCATTAAACTTAAACACAAAGTATCCTGAATCAAAGATTGCAGAACCATAGACCCCGACAAGGGTGGGGGTTACCTTTATTTCAACGGTACAGCCGACAAAACCGTCCGCTTGGAATAAGATATTATTGGTTTTAAACACTCCCATCTTAGTACCGAGTGTTCCGCATTGTACTGAAACATTATTAGGTATCCAACCTGAAAATTCTGCGGTACACCGCGCCCAGATATCCGTAGACGGCCCCTTCAGCACCGTATACGGCGCCTCCACCTCCGTACCGTCGGCAATGATGTCAAGTGCAACAGGACCGTACATCTCCGGCGCATAACGAGGCGAATTAACGGTTATATTTTGTCCAAGCAGTCTTCCGTTAAATTCGGGTTCCATCGGTTTGCCGCCGATAGTCAAATCCCCGGTAAGTGTTCCGCCGTGAAAAAGCACATGGTCAAGGCCGGTTATATCCCATATCCGTTTAACATCGGCTCGGATATCGGCCAGCTGCAGATTTAACGCCTCTTTTTTTACAGTACCGTCCAAATTGAGCTTAAGCGGCAATGTTTCCGCTAATTTAAGCGACACCACACCGTCATCTAAGATAAAGCCGGTTATATCATCATTCTTTCCGGCATAGAGCGCCGTAACGCCTTAATCACGGATAACGGAGAGCGGCACCGCCTCTTTTCCTGTGAAATTACCGAAGTGCCAATTACTCAAAAAGGTATTAACCGTAAAGCGTTCCGTTACGCTTTTAAGCCGTGAAAGCAACGTTGTTTTGGCTTTTTCATCAGGTTGTACACCGGCATATATGGTATGGATATGTGCCTTCATCTGTTTCTTCGCGGCCACTCCTGTATAATCGACGTCAAGCAGACCAGTCAGATCGGCGAGTGAAAAACTTCCCGTCATATCGGAAACTTTGTGTGTTCCCCATTCCAGTTGCGTGATATTCAGTTCCGCTCCTTCGTTTTCTATTGTAAGCGAACCGGAGGTATGCAAATCCTTTCCCTGTACGAACATCGCCAGCTGAGGCAAATCAAAGCGGAATGAGAAGGTGTCGGATGAAGCTGAAAAAACAGTTTCGGCCGAAATCCTGTGCGTCTTTCCCTGCGTGTATAAAAAGCGTGCCAATGACATATTATCAAGCTTAAACGAGCCGGCAGTACGGATACCTTCATCGGAAAGATTAAGATTCGCTGCAAGCTCAAATTTTTCGTCGGCATCGGGAGAAACAAGATTCATTGCAGCAATATAGTTTTTTCCGCTATCGGCTATAGACTCTGCCGTTACGGTTAGTGTACCGGTCAACGCTTCGCTATCACCAAGTTTGATTTCAGGCAAAAGTAATCCCGAAGGGTCTGCTTTTCCCACAAAATTTAAACCGATCTTTGCCGGAGTTAATGAAGCAGGTGTTCCATAACTCATATATCCGTTGTCAATAGTATAAAGCCAATCCGTACGATTATGATATTGAAACTCCGAATCTATAGTTAAAAAGAGGGGTAAAAAAGGCAGCGGTATTTCACTAGTTTTAACTGTTCCCTTAAACCCTGCGCCTTTTTCGTAAAGTGCGCTGATTGCAAGGCCATAATCACCGTAAATATTGAGAACATTCTGAGAAAAGAATCCCTGTACCTGATAACCAATCGAATTAATTACTAAAGAGCTGGTAAAAATGATGTCGCTTAAACGATCAAAATCGGCATTAATATTTCCGCGAACGGACATATTTTTATAGGATAGTTCGATATCGGTCAGTGCGAAGGAAGATTGATTTCCTTTCAGCGACAACAGTGCATAAAAATCATTGATCGTATTTGAAACTAAAACGAACCTGATACAGTTATAAGAAAAACTGCGTAAGTCACTTGAAATATAAAATTCAGTCGTACATTGCAGGGATGCAACCGCTTCCTGCGGTATATCCGCTTTAGGAACCGCTGCTTGAATAAAATTGCAGACCGTACCGATACCGACGGCGTCAAATGCTCCGTGAAGCTCTAAAAAATAAGGTGAATTTGAAGCACTGCGCCCGCCCTCGTTATAAATATAAGATCCGTCAAAACTATACTTTCCATACTCGTCTTCTGCAGAAAGTACGTAATCGATTTTTTTGGTTGAAGGATTAACGGTTAATCTGATATTACGGAGCGCCCCCTCGCCGGCAGTAAGCGAAGGTATATTACAAAAGAAGGTGTTTCCTTTTTTAGAAAATTGAAAATCAGCCGCAGCCGCAGCCCCCGACGGAAGCGTGAACCGTTTTACCGAAACCATACCGACAGGCAGTTTTGTATCGAAGTTAAAGGCAAATTTTGAAAAGATATCTACATCTTTCCCTGATACTGAAAGCCGTGAAACATCGATGCCTTTATTATCTCCTGCTGCTTCAAGCCGCAGCTGAGAGGAGGCAAGCCGGTATGACGGAAAAGACAACGACGGCAACTCAAAGCTTAAATCGGTATTCCATCGGATATGCCGCCCCGAAAGCGCAAATTGAAAGTTGCCGGACATCGCTAATGAAGAAAACTGTGCAAGGCTTTTGGGAGTATTATATATCGTCACAGACTGTAGCGGTATAAAGTCTTTGCAGCTGAACCTTCCATTTACATCGTTTGTTTCAACATCCCAAGTTGCAGTAAAATCGATCGGTTGAAAATCCTGCATGGTGTTGAATGTAAAAACCTTATCACGGTAATCCGCAAACAATTTAAGCCGGTATAAGCCGAAGCGGTCGGTAGAAATATGAGAAAAATCCGCAACAGCCGAACCGGAAGTCAGATTCTTGTTAAATTTTCCTTCGATAGTAAACCTCGTTTCAGCTTGTCCGATAGCCGTATAACCGGTATTACGGTAAGCAGCACTACTGGCAAGGCTTACCGTTACGGCATCAGAATCGATGCCGAGATATCCGTCCGTTATCCTTGCATCAATATTATATACGGCATTTCTAAATCTCAAACGAACGTTCTTAATATGTACGTTCAACAATTGAGAGGAGAAAAAAGAAAGAATCTGCTTGGTATTTGCAGAAAATTGAGCGGAACTTGGCGTTTGCTGCATCGTCTTGAGTTTTTCGGCAATGGTTTTATTTTCTACCAAGTCTATATCGATAAATCCGTCAGCAATGTTTACGGAATCTAATACCTCAGCAGTATTTCCGAAGATAAGTGTCCAAAAACGATACTGAACAGAAAAATCTTCAAAAGAAGCAATTTCGAGGTTATGTTCAGCATCATAGACTTTTACATTCCGCAATGAAACCGACCGCAATATCGAAGGAGAAAGCGATTCGTAGGATAAGCGCACATTATACGTTTGCTCAAGCTCCGCCAGAACCAGTGTACGCACCGCCGACAATTTTTCTTCAAGCGTTTGCATTAGAGGGCGAAGCGCCGCAAAAGAGAGGATAAGTATACATAAAAATAGTAAAAACTCTACTTTAGACCGTGCGGCAAGTTTCATCGGAGGGCTATTATATCAAAAAAGAAATTGTTATGATAGATAAGGGTGTCGGGTAATCGTACCAGATACTTTATTAAATATCCCCGCAGAATAATTGAGGCTGCTCGACCAGAGTTGAACTACTTCGCAGTTCAAATGGTCTCACCGCCTCAATTATTCTGCATTTTTGATTTATCTCTCTGGTACGATTACCCTCTTGCTAAAATAAACTGCATGAAATTTTGTTTAAATTTCATGCAAAAGGAAGGTAAACGCATCAGACTTCTTTAAATTTCCCCGCAGAATACCGAGGCTGTTCAACCTTTCCTTTTGAAAATATGCGGGCATCTACTTCGTTATTTCACAAAAATTAGTCCTCGACGTGCAAAAGCACGCCTGCGGGTAATTTTTGTTCATGCCTCGTATCTGCCTCCCATATTTCCAAAAGGCTAACGGAAAGATTATTTTCGAACATCATACTCTCATTTATTTTGCGGTATTTGATTCATCTGTCTGATGCGTTTGTTCGCCTGCTGGAAATAAGGAAAAACTATAGATGATTTTGAAAAATTTTGTGGTGTTTGAGGGGCTCGATGGGACGGGGACGACGAGTCAGATACGGTTGTTACGGGAAGCGTTTGCTTCCTGCGGACGGCAAGATGCCGTGCATTTTACTTGTGAACCTACCGGAGGTTCTATCGGAAAGTTAATCCGCGAAACACTCTCCGGCGTCGCGGGATTCGATGCAAAGACGATTGCCTACCTTTTTGGAGCGGATCGGTGTGAACATATATATGGTAAAGAAGGCATTCTAGAGCAGCTCCAAGCGAGAAAAGCGGTTTTTTCCGACCGGTATCTTTTTTCCAGCCTTGCCTATCAAGGTTTGGCTGCCGGAAAAGAACTGGCACGGGCAATCAATGGGGCGTTTCCGCTCCCCGAATACCTCTTTTTCTTTGACCTGCCTGCAAAAACCGCGATGGAACGGATAGAAAAACGCAATATCCCGCGTGAAATATACGAAAAAGAGGCATTTCAGCAAAAAGTTGCGGACGAATATCAAGCCATTTTCCGGTGTTACGCGGAAACGGCTTCAGATATGCGGATTATCCGTATCGACGCTGCTCAATCAATAGCGGAAATCCACGAAACCATCTGGAGCATTGTCTGCAATCTGCCGATAGTATAGATGATGAAAAGGCGTTTTTGTTTATCTGCAGTGTTACTTTTTTTCTCGTTCGCGCAAACGGCGCTGCTGCCTGCGTACTTTGTAACGTATAAAGAGCAGTATTATAAGCTCTACCATATTCACTACCAGCAGTATCCCGACGATACGCTCGAGAACATTTATTGGCTTGAAAAGGCGATCAATGCGGATTTCTGTAATCCTCTGTATGCGCTGGGAAAGATCAACGATAAAACGGATTGGGAAAAATACCGGTACCTCTTTATGATGCACTTAAACCTCAAAATGGTAGAACAACACCTTCGGCTCGGTACGAAATACGATAAACAAGTCGCATATTTTTATAATGCGC
>CAUVKE010000025.1:0-9081 GCA_963552415.1 uncultured Treponema sp. | reverse complement strand
GCTGCGTCCTGCCCGGCGGAAACGTGCTGCGCCGTATATAGCCCCGCAGAGGATGAGTGCTTTTGCAGCTCCTGCCGCCGGTTCGATGCTTATACGTTTCCGCTTTCTGCAGAGGCTTTCAGGTATCTGTATGCCGTAACGGAAAAAGCTCCCGGCTATTCACGGCACTTGCCACTCAGCCCCGCCGCCTATGGGGAGCTCAAGCGGTTCCTCTTCTTCTTAACCGAAAAGATGGCCGGAGCGCCGCTCAAAACCTTTCAGATGGGGTATGTGTAATTATAAACACTCGATTGATTTGCCGGTGCGTTACTATGATGAATTATCTATATTATTATATCTGAAAAAATACATTTTAATTTAGAAAAATCAATTTCAATATCTTCTGGGCATCTCTAAAAACTCGGTTAGATTTTTAGAGATGCCCGACGAGTTTTGATTTAAGTTTTTATAATATAATGACTTAAATCAAAACATCGCAAATTAAATCTAAGGTCAACCTCTAAAAAACTGGAGTTTTTAGAGGTTCCCTTCTGTACATATCAGATTTCCAGTTGTTTTATCAAAACAATGTATTTCTCTCTTCTATCTATTCAAGTAATGCTTTGCGATACTCATCATCATTGTAATCAGATAAATAAATATATTTTAAGAATTTTGATTTTTTTATATTTCCATAAGTTAATAACATTTTCAGTCCCTTCCCAACATTTTTCTCAAAGCTATGTTTAATCCAAAATCAATTAGATCTTCCTGACTGTAATTCAAATCAATTCCGTTTATTCTCAGAAAAACGAGTGTTAGATGAATACCAATTCTTTTGTTGCCGTCTAAAAAAGGATGGTTTTCAATTAATGCGTAACAAAGTTTTGCTGCAAGCTGCGGTACAAGAGAAGCAATCCATTGTTTCATACATTGATTAAGCGATTCAGGGGTTACCATGGCTAAAAGGCTTAATAGCCACCAATAGCATGGGATTATCCTCTTTTTATATACCCTGCGCAAAAATTGATTTCCGTGGTAGTAAGGGTGTCGTCTATCCGTGCGGATGGGCTTTGTGGTACAGCTCTTGGAGCTGGGCTGCCGTGATGTGCGTGTACCGTTGGGTGGTTGTGATATTGCTGTGCCCCAACAGTTCCTGTACGACTCGTATGTCTGCTCCGCGGGTGATGAACATCGAGGCAAAGCTGTGTCGGAAAGCGTGCGGCGTTAGTTTTTTATAGTTCGGGAGAAGGGCGGTGTACCGGTTGATGATGTACCGGATGCCCTGCGTTGTAAGTGGGCCGCCGCGGCAGTTTAAGAAAAGCGCGTCTTCCGCAACCGGAGTTTTTAAGCCGTCCTGTTCTTTTAGGTAGGCAATCAGTTCCGCCCGCTCGGTCAAATACCGCTGTACCGCTTCCCGTGCAAAGTCCGCAAAGAACACCTTGCGTTCTTTGCTTCCTTTTCCTTGTACGATTGCCCAGCTGCAATCTCCCTTTAAATCCGTTATTTTGAGTCCTTGCAGCTCCGCCGCGCGGCAGCCGGTAGAGTAGAGCGATGAAAAGATCGCCGCATCGCGGGCGTACCATAAAATGCCCGCTTCTTTGGGAAATTCGCAGAAGTGTTCCGCTTCGTCGGGAAAGAGGAAGCGGGGCAGCTTGTCCGGCTGTTTGAGGTTGCGGACAACTGCAGCGGGGTTCGTGGTGCAGAGCCCTTTCTGCAGGGCATAGCGGTACAGCCCTCGTACACAGGAGAGGGTACGGTTAATACTTGCCGGTGCAAAATGCCGGTTGCCGAGGTCTGCAACAAAGATGCGTATCTGAGTTCGGGTAACCTCGGTAAAGGACAGTTCATTGTCCGCAAGCCAATCCGAAAAAAGCTTGAGGTCATTCCGGTACGCCTCGATGGTTTTTTCCGAAAAATGCCGCACTCCTGCGCTGTAGGCGAGGTAGTCTTCAAAGACCGTATCCATCGGCTAGTCGATATCCCGGTCTTCCACGCCTTCGACAACACTGTGTAAATAATCGCAATCGGGGTTTACACAGGCTTTATAGCTTCCGTTCTTTTTATCGTATTTTTCAACCATGAACCAGCCGCATTTGGGGCACAGTGCGTTGATAGGCTTAAAATGAGAGATAAAATCACACGTTGGAAAGTTGGTGCAACCGAAGAATTCTTTGCCCCGTCCTTTTGCTCGCCGGGATACGATGTCTCCGCCGCATCCGGGACGCGGACATTTTGCCAATGGAATGGATTTAGTATTACGGCATTCGGGGAAACCTTCGCAGGCCAAGAAAAAGCCGAAACGGCCGAGCTTTTTCATCATCCTTTTGCCGCATTTTTCACACGTAAAGTTTGTCGGCTCGTCGAGGCTCCCTTTCAAACTGCCTAAATGCGCCATCACCGAATCCACCTGCGTGATAAACGGGGTATAAAAGGAGCCGATAATCTTTGACCAGTCGGCATTGTGTTCTTCTATTTCGTCCAGTTTTTGTTCCATACCGGCGGTAAAGTTGACGTCGATAACATCTTTGAAGTTTTCGACTAAAAGATCGTTGATCATTCTGCCGAGCTGAGTGGGAACAAGCTGCTTGTTGGAGCGGTTGACGTAGTAGCGGTCGAGCAATACCGAAATAATCGGCGCATACGTTGAAGGGCGTCCGATTCCTTTTTGTTCCAGCATCTTAACGATACTTGCATCGGTATAGCGGGCGGGCCCCTGCGTAAAGTGCTGTTCGGGGGTCAGGCTGTCTACCGTCAGGGTATCGCCGGTTTTTAAGGCCGGTAACGCCTTACCTTTTTCTTCTTTTGAAAGGAGCAGATTGAGCACGGCGTAGAATCCTTTGTCCGTTACCTTGGTAGAAGCCGTTCTAAAGACCGCGTCTCCGGCGGAAATTTCATAGCTGAGCGTTTCCGTCTTTGCGCCGGTCATCTGGCTCGCGGTAAAGCGTTCCCAGATAAGGGTATAGAGGCGCAGCTGGTCGCGGTTGAGGTAGTCTTTCAGATAATCGGGCGTATAATGAGCGTAAGTCGGGCGGATACCTTCGTGGGCGTCCTGCGCTTTTGCCCCGACGCTGTAGAAATTGGGCTTTTCCGGCAAATAGGCGGGATACTGCTCGCCGATCCACTTGCGTACTTCCGCAAGGGCAACATCGGAGATACGCACCGAGTCGGTACGCATATAGGTGATTAAACCGACGCGACTTGAGCCGACAGCGATACCTTCGTACAGCTGTTGAGCAATCTGCATCGTTTTACGGGAGGTAAAACCGAGCCGGTTCGCTGCCGTTTGCTGCATCGTGGAGGTCGTAAACGGAGGTTTGGGATGAATGGTCTTTTGGGTACTTTTGATATCGGTAACCGTTGCCTCTTTTCCATTCAATACATCGATGATAGCCTGTACTTCCCGCTCGTTTTTAAGCGTCGGTTTTTCTCCGTTATATAAGGCGAGCTGGGCATCGAAGGCTGTTTTTCCTTTTTTAAAGGCTCCTTCCAGCGTCCAAAATTCTTCGGGGATAAAATTCTCTACCTCCGCTTCCCGTTCGCAGATGAGGCGCAGCGCAACGGACTGTACCCGCCCTGCGGAAAGCCCGTTCTTTACTTTTTGCCAGAGCAGCGGAGAAAGGTTGTAGCCGACAAGCCGGTCGAGGACGCGGCGGGCTTTTTGCGCGTTGACCTTTGCCTCGTCGATATCCATAGGATTTTGCACCGCGGTTTTAATTGCCTGCGGCGTAATCTCGTTAAAGACGATGCGGTTTATCGGCACATTTTCGCATTTTTCCCGTATTGCATGGCAGAGGTGATAGGCAATAGCTTCCCCTTCGCGGTCATTATCACTTGCGAGAAAGACGTGCTTGGCGTTCTTTGCATCTTGCTGCAGTTCCTTCAAAAGTTTTGCGCGGCCGCGTACGGTGATATATTCGGGCTGAAAGCCGTGTTCAATATCGATTGCGATACGGGATTTCGGTAAATCGATTAAGTGCCCCATCGAAGCCTTAACCGTATAGCCGTTGCCCAAATATTTTTCGATTGTTTTTGCTTTTGCCGGCGATTCTACGATAATCAAGTTTGTTTTTTTCGTTTTTGTCGCGGTTTTTTTCGCCATTTATCGTGCTCCTTTCTCAAACAAAGGTAGTTGTATCTGTTGCTCTCTCTGCAAATACTGCAAGGTTGGGTTTGCCCATTCGCGTAAAAGGTCACCGGCATGTTCAACCGGAATTGCTCCGTCCTCAGCGAGTTTTTTGCAGCCGGTATTTTGCACGGAATCCTGTATTCCAGCGTATACGCATACGTCGCGTCCTTGCTCAAGGGCAAAGTCCGCCGTAATGAGCGCTCCCGATTTTGCCGGCGCTTCGACGACAACGGTTGCGCGGGCTAACCCCGAAATGATTCGGTTACGCTGCGGAAAGCGATAGGCAAGCGGCGGTTCTCCGGGTGCATATTCGCTGAGGATGCAGCCTCCCGTTTCCAGTATCCGGCCTGCGAGTCGTGCATTGCTCTGCGGATAGAGCCGGTCAAGTCCGCAGGCGAGTACAGCGGTCGTGAGGCCGCCGCCCTCCAAAGCTCCTCTATGCGCAAAGGTGTCGATGCCTCGTGCCAGCCCCGAAATAACGGGGATACCGGCGTGCCCGCATTCGGTGCCAAGCTGTAGTGCCGCTTTAATACCGTTTCCCGTCGGGCGGCGCGTGCCGACAATTGCTACAGCGGGCGTATCGGCTTGCGGTAAGGCGCCGCGGTAGTACAGCAAAAAAGGCGCATCGGGAATTTCCCGCAGCAGGGGAGGGAAGTCGGCATCATCGTAGAACGTCATGTTGATTCGGCAATACTTCATCAGCGCCTCGGCTTTTTCTACTGCCTGCGGCAGCTGTTCCGGTTTATAACTGCGTGTACGGAGCGTCCGCTGTATCATCCTACTCAGCGTATCTATTGAACTTACTGTAAGTGCTTGCAAAGTGTCAAGCGTGCGGGCGAGTAAAAGGCGCTCGCTGCCCTTTAAAAAAGAGCAATAAGAGAGCGCGATGTAGAGTTTCCGCCGTTCGGCATCGGTTTTTGTATTCATTATTATGCGTAGAAGCCTACTATTTGCTCACTGCCTTATAGCCGCCGGATCGTTAGCGCCGGGCATTTTCTACAAAAGCTTTATTTCGCTCGGCGTCGGCGCGCTGTTCGGCGCTTCCGCTTGTTTTGATAATGCGGTCGTAGGCGGCGATCGCTTTTTCGTATTGACCGGTCATGTAATAGGCGCGTCCAAGAATGAACAGGGAGTCGAGCGGCTTTTTTTCGCGAGCGGCAACCGGTTCCATAATTGTGATGGCATCTTCCGGTCGATTTAATTCGAAGACATAGAGTACGGACAGTGCGTACACCGCCCGCGTATAGGTGGGGTCAAGCTCTACCGCGCGCTTATAGGCGGAAACCGATAGATCAAAATATGACTGCCGTTCGCCGAGGCTCATATTGGGGTAATCGAGGGTGCTTTTTGCGATAATAGCGGCGCATACGCCGATTTGATAAAACACATGTTGATTTTCCGGGAAGTATTCCAATGCGCTGCGGAAGGATTCAATTGCTTTTTTATACATCTTTTTGTCCATGTACCGGCGCCCGAGGATTTTGTACCAAATGCCGACCCGCTGTTCCATGGTAAGGATGTCATTGACCTTTCCCTGATATTTTTGGATGGCCGATTGTAATTCCTCTATAGAAGACGGATTCTTGACGCCCATCTCCATGTCCTGCATCCGCCGAATAAAGGCATTATTCTTACAGGCAACGCAAAGAAAAAGAACAAAACACAATAGCCCAATATATGGAACTTTTTTTGATTTCATGTAAACCTTCCTTAAAGTAGAAGAATAGACGGAAACGATATTTTGGCTTTGCCGAAATTCGCCGTTGGCTGATAAAGTATTCTTATATATCTTTGTCCGATTGTCAATATTACGGCAGCGGCAAAGGTATCAGACTATTTTTGTAATTAAGAATTATGAGTTGTCAAAATATACTCCGGCATCAGTACATCGAGCGCCGTCTGTATATGTTCGGGCACCGGCACGGTAAATCGGCAAATCTTGCCGCCGACGGGGAAGCTCAGGCGGTATGCACACAGCTGGAGTTTTTTAATGCGAGCGGTTTTCCAAAGCTGTTTATTTAATGCAAAGTTCCCGTGCTTGTCGTCGCCGATAATCGGGTAGCCGATACCGGCAAGATGAATACGGATTTGGTGCATTCTGCCGGTATGCAAGCGGACGGAAAACAGACTGTATGCATCCGTGCCGGCAAGCAGTTTATACGCGCTTAAAGCAGGCTTTCGGGTGCCGTTTTCCATAATCGGCGTATCGATACGGCCTTCTTTCGGGATGGATTTCAGTGCTTGCCGGTTTTCAGAACGTTCAAAACCGCCGAAGCATAATGCAAGATATTCCTTTTCCACCGTTTTTGATTCAAACAAAGTACGGCACGAACGGGCTGCAGCAGCGCTTTTCGCCGTTACCAATAAACCTGAGGTTTCTTTATCCAGCCGGTGTACCGGAAATATTTCTGTCCTGAGCTGCTGACTTAAAATCTCGGTAAGGCACACGGATATATGCGCACCGCCTTGCACCGGAATACCGTAAGGCTTATTAACAATACAAATCGCTTCGTCCTCGTATACAATCGGAATGGATTTCTTTACAATATTTTGTTGACTATCGTGCATAGTGGGGAGTATATGATGAATCGAAAAAAAATTCAGCACTTGGTATGTGTCATCCTTTTATCTTTTTGTATCGGCCATCCGCTTCGAGCGGAGTTGATCAGCAATCCTTCATTAGGCTATACATTGGATTTACCGGAGGGATTCAGGCAGGTAAATTCTCGGGATAATTCGCGCTATCTCTATCAGAATACGATTATCCCCGTCGGCTTACAGGTCGCGCTCTACCCGTATCAGCAATTCGGCACGGTAACGGCTGCGGCGGATCATATTTTTTCTCAGCTGAAAGCGCAAAAAAAAGCGATACCATTTTTGATGCAGGGCAACCCCGCGCTTGTTGCGAACCTTCAGTTTACGCAGCAAAACCAAAAACAGGCAGGCTGGCTTTTGGTGCAGCCGCTTGCCGAACAAAAGGGCTGGCTGGTTGTCTTAACGACCACGCAGGCGGAAAAGGCGCAGGAATATGAGCCGATGATGATTTCCTGCCTAGACGCCGTGTTTATCGGTCGACAATCCTTTTTTGAGCCCGGCTCGATGATTCAGGCGGTATACCCCAAAGAAGGGACGGTAAAAAAAGAAGTACATTTTAACGGAAAAAAACTTTCCGTGCATTTTGACCGCTCCGATTCGGAAGCAAATCAGGCGGTAATAGACCGCGAGTTTGCTCTGCTGACACGTTATCTCAATTCCCCGCTACAGCAAAAAGCATGGCAGCGCTATTACCGGATGATTTACCGCGACAGCATCGGCCGCTGTCGCCATCTTTCGTTGATGCTGGAAAAAGAATTAATCGAGGTGAGCAAAGAAGGGAAAAAGCCCTCTGCGGAAACCGTCGCCGCTTCCCTGCTTGCATGGATGCAAAATTTTACCTACAAGCGGGATGAAAACGGGGCGGACTTTCTTAATATTCCGGCCGTGTGCGCCGATCAGAGCGGCGATTGTGACAGCCGCGCGCTGTTGATGGCGGTGATATTGCAGTATTTCAATATCGATTCGATTTTGATGATTGCGCCCGGACAAAGGCATGCGGTTGCCGCCGTAGATTGCACCGGAGAAGGCGCCCGTTTTACGCACAACGGCAAACGCTATCTTATCGCGGAAACAACGGCAAAGGTCGCGCTTGGGCAAATCGCACAAGACCTTGCCGACCCCAGCCTCTGGTTCGCCGTTGACTGGTACACACCTCCTAAACGGGATGAATACGGCTTCGGCAAAGGGGAATAAGCAGCTCCGACGCAGAATGCCGGAGTCTTATTAAACTTTCCGCATCAATGAATAGATGTGTCTTTTACTCAAGCATATTCTGCTGCCGCATAATTTCAAAAACGCTCGACTTTCCAAGAAAGTGCGCAGTACCGGCAAAGACAAACGTATTCCCCCCTTCGCGCAGGTATTCATCGAATTTCTGCGCCCATATCCGGTTCCGATCCGTCAACAGTGTATCGATATAAGCTTGCGCCTTTTTTTCAGAGAAAGAAGACGGTACATTAAAAAGTAATTCGACCAACAACGCTGAAAGCTCTTTCCGATTATTACTCAGATAAAAATCCCGAATCCTATGCATTTCTTCAATACTCTTATCAATATCCCGCAATGCTTGTATGGAATCCTTTAATAGAGCAAGTTGCTCTTCAAAAGTACCGTACGATAACACTGCAAGTTGCTGCTCTACCGTATCGAGCGCTGCAATTTTTTTATTTTCAGCCCGCTGCATCAAATACATATCGATACCGTCTCCGGCATTCAACCCTGCTTTATTCATTAAAAGCTGCGCTAAGACCGTGTTCAAAATCCACGGATTAAATAAGGCAAGCTGATGCACCGCATCATCGCCGATCATTTCATAGAGGAAAGCAAGTTCATCCTCTGATAAGACTTTGAGCAAACTCTTTTTGGGGTCGGCATTTATATTTTTTATGACAATGGTTTGCAATTCCGCGGTAAACGCCTCCAGTTCTGCCTTGCCACCGATTTCACTTACCAATCGGTCGGCTTTATCGAATGCACGCAGCACATTCTTTTGAAGCGGATAAAAACTTTTATCGGCGACATGAATAGTTCCGAGCACATAGATGGAGCCATTATTGCCTCTTATCTCCCAAAAAAACCGCTCGGGGTGTTCTATCAATACCGGCTTCGACAATTCGGAATGCCGTTTAGCCTGTCCCGTAGTCGTACAGGCGGTAAGCACAATGCCCAGCATAATGAGTGACACAAGCTTTTTCACATAGACACGAATCTTCATATAGTTCTCCTCCCGACAAAATAACGATTTTTTGTATTCCTTTAGAGTGCGTCTGCTTCGAGGTCAATCCCGCGAAGGGCGGTAATCCGTACACGGACAAGACTGCCTGCCGTTATCGGCTGCCCTTCGCTGTCTTTTTGCGCTTGGGAAAAATTGACGACTA
>CAUVKE010000024.1:0-9088 GCA_963552415.1 uncultured Treponema sp. | reverse complement strand
CAGCTATTTTGTCAATATCAAACCCCAGCCGTTTAAATGCCGCCGCCGTTTCAAGCGCTTTTTGGCGGGAGCCAAGGGATTTACCTTCGGCAAGACCGAGTGATTTACCTTCGGCAAGGCCAAGGGATTTGCCTTGTTCAATGCCTTCATGGATACCCCATTCCGCACCGGCTTTGAATTGAACTTCTGAAATGGTAGCGATGTCGCTTTTGAGCTTCATTCGTGATTCATACAGTTTTCGTTCTTTAGCACGCTGTACGGCTCTATCGGTTTCATAATCATATTCAGCGACTAACACATTGATTACCTCCTTTGTCTTGCGCCTCTCACGGGCTGTATTATAGCGCAGATTATAGGATTTTGGAATGCAAAAAAAGAAAAGTCTACTATCTTTCTTCTACCGGCGCTTTGATGGGGGTATATACATAAAAACCTTTCTTGGAGCGCAGTCTGAAAAGCTCGTGCAATACTTGCAAATCGGCGGTTTTGTAGAACCGTGCATTTTCGGCAAGCAGCGTTTTTAAAATCTCATCGGTTAAGGGCGGCTCTTTGTATAACACTTTGAGCGAATACGTCTCCTTTATACCTGCCTTTGTCGCTGCATAATTGACGGCATCGGTAAAACCGCCGAGTTCATCGGCAAGCTGCAGGTCCTTCGCCTGCGTACCGGAGTAGATTTTTCCTTGAGCCAATTCTTCAACCGTCGCATGAGGGAGATTTCTCCCCTGCGTTACCTTATCCAAAAAGATTGAGTACGTATGCATTACTTCCAATTCGGATTGCGTTCTTTCTTCGTCGGTCGGATTGCGGAAAATAGAATAGGGCATACGGCCGATTGCGCTTACTCCATCTACATGAATTCCGAAGTAGTCTTGTACAGCTTTTTGGATAGATGGAGAAACGGCAAAGACGCCGATAGAACCGGTAATGGTATAAGGTGAGCAAAAAATATAGTCGGCGGAAGATGCAATCCAATATGCTCCCGAGGCCGCTATGCTTCCCATCGACACAACAACGGGCTTGCCGATTTTCTTTGAGAGCCGTTCCACACTTCTTCGGATATCCTCCGATGCATTCACCTCTCCGCCGCCCGAATCAATCCGCAATACTACGGCTTTAATTGAATCGTCATCGGCTGCTTCATCGAATAAATTGATAAGGGTAAGACTATCCGCATTATCGGATGTATTATCAGAAGTTCCTGTAATCGAACCGGTTAAATAAATGACGCCGATGCGATTGGCTGTTTCTTTCTTTTTAAAAGATTTATTATAGTTATTGTAATTGATATAATCCCGTTCAGAAAGATTATAGTTTTCTTTATCCAATACGCCGAGTTCGACGCCGCATTCTTCATACGTGCCGATATCGGTTATCAGGTTTGCATTCAATGCCGCTTGTGCGCTGTCGCCGTTTACCTTTCTCAGTGCATCGTTATAATTCATCGTATATGTTTCAAAAAGGCTTGCATCAGCGGCTCTATTTGCGGCTATGTCTTGTAGGTATGTGTGCCATAAGTCTTTCAATACGGATAGATGATTGTTACGCACCCCGGCAGACATCCCTGTACGTGAATACGTTTCTGCCATCGATTTAAAAGCTCCGGCATGGGCAACATTCCATTGAATACCGAATTTTTTTTCCATCGCTCCGTAAAAAAGCGATTCGGTATAAAAGCCCGATAAATCCACCTCGCCCATCGGATCAAGGTAGATATGGTCGGCAAAAGAGGCGATGTAATAACGGCCTAATCCATAGCTTGTTGAAAATGCGTAAAGCGGTTTATTGGAATTTTTATATTCGATTAATGCGGTCTTTAATTCTGTAAAATGTCCGGTGGAAATACCGTAGAGTCCGCTAAGGTCGAGCAAAACTGCCGTGATACGCCGGTCATGTGCGGCATGGCGTAATGCATCGGTAATATCCGATAATAACACAGTATCTGAGGTTGTGTCCGGCAGCAGGTAATTTCGCCAAATAAATTCGTCGGGTTTTTCGATAAGGCGCCCCGCAGGATTAATTAATAATAAGGAATCCGCATAAACCTTAATACGGGTATTCTTTGTTTTTCCCTTGTCATCATTGTATTTATAAATACTTGTAATAAATAAAAAGAGCAGAACAAAAAAAACGATATTGAGAATAATTAAGCGGATAAGATTTAAACCGCGAAAGAGTGAATAAAAGAAGCCGCGTTTTTTATCTTTCATAGTGAATTCCTCCGATGCAGTGCTTTTTAAAGCGTTTTGTTAAAGCTATGGCCGACGGGAAAAGTTTATGCGGTGTAATGCTGAATTAATGGAGGAGAATTGGTGAGCGGTTATTCAACAACATCTATTATATACGTTCCGTATCTGATAGAAGGACTGCCCTGGGGGGGACTTGAACCCCCATGCCCGTGAAAGCACTAGTACCTGAAACTAGCGTGTCTACCAATTCCACCACCGGGGCAAAAAGCACATTGCAATGAGCACATTATAGATAAAAAGAGGCTTTTGTCAATTGTCTTTTTTTGATATACTCATCATAAATATGAGCGTATATCCGTCGGACAAATTATTCAAACTGTTACGAATTGTTATCATCATGCTGATTGCAGCTATTGTAATCGGAACGGTTATCGCCTTTGTCAAAAAGACAAAAGCCCGAGCTTCCGGTTGGCAGGAAGAAGAAGCGGAAACAGGTACCGCCTATATTCCCCCTAAAGAATATGCGTTATACGGCGATCTCGGTCAGTTACGTGCCGTTACAGCCGATAATCCGCCGATTACCGTTGTTATAAAACCGTTCCTTGAATATAAGGCGTCCGATACTGTGTTTCAGGAAGAATTGGTTGCGAAAAAAGAAGCGCTTAAAAAAAGCATACTCGACTGGTGCTCGCTTGAAAGCGCATATCGGCTCAGCAGCGAATTACCGCAAGATATCAAGCAATCGCTTATGGAACGGATAAACAAGCAGCTTGTATTGGGCACGATACATAATATCTATTTTGAGGAATTTGTGATTCTTTATTAAAGCAAAGATAAAAGGAACGCCTCTAAAAACTCAGGTATAGATTTGCTTCACATCCTTCGGAATAGAGGCGCCCCTTAATAAAAACCTAAAAACCGGTTTACCAGCTTTCCTGTCTGATTATGTAATCGGTAAAGGAATGCGCCGCCAGCACTTCTTTTACTTTTTCAAGGTCGTCAGGTCGTATACCCGGAAGGACAACCCGTATCGTTTTTTCAGTACGCTCATACGCAGGATCAAAACCTACTTTTCTCAGTTGAACAACAAGCCGTAGCGCATTTTCTTCGCGTGTAAAAGCACCGAGTTGAATTCTCCATAACACGCCAGAGCTTCCTTGCGAATAAACCGGAGCAGCAGGGCGTTCCGGCTGTGCGTAAGCTGCACGGTTTGCTCCCCCTTGGGAAGCATTGGTATTTGTCGCTTGCTTATTTGCAAACGCTGTTTGAGTTTGTGCTCCACTCTGTGGAGGAGGAAGTACTTCAGGCTGTGTATTGGAAACGTCCTGCTCTTCTTTTTGTGCCGGTTTTCCTGACGCATTGTTGTAAACATCATTTGCTGCAACGAGCGCGGCATGGTCAAGCGAATCTACCTTTTTAATCGAAACGCGCGTGATTCCGCGGCTGATCATTCCCAGTGATTCGGCTGCTGCTTTTGATAAATCGAGTTCGCGGTTTGCAACAAAGGGGCCGCGGTCGTTTACCCGTACTACAACCTTTTTTCCGTTTTCAAGATTGGTTACTTCAAGAAGGGTGCCGAACGGCAGTGTTTTATGAGCTGCCGTATAGGCATTCATATCGAAAATTTCGCCGCTTGACGTCGGTCGACCGTTAAAAGCCTCTCCGTAATAAGATGCGTAAGTTTCTGCTGTGAGTAATTCTTCCGCTCCAAGGGGTAATAACAACAACGCCCCGATCAGAGCTGTCAGTAGATGGTATTTTCTCATAAGATCCTCCCATAGCTTCATACAGACAATATCGGAAAACAAGAAAAAAAATTAAGCGCAAAAGAGGGAAGATGCTTTAAGGAATTTGCGGGGGAATAATATCTACTAATTATGAAACTCTATGATACGGGATAGTATATAAACAATAAGGCAGAATGTGTAAGAACCTGCCGGAGACGAGACTTGAACTCGTACGACCGTTTCCAGTCAAGGGATTTTAAGTCCCTCGTGTCTACCAATTCCACCACTCCGGCAAAGATGATATACTCGACCTGTTCGATAACTTCGTTGTCGAACAGGTCGACGAGTTCAAAATTGCACAGATAGCACAATTTTGAACATCGCATTGCAAGGTAACCTATACCGAAACTGAAGTTTTGGTATAGGTTTACTATAACGGAAATCATAGAGGCGGTCAAGATTGTTCACGGATTCTCATTGTCATTTACATCATATTTCTCAAAAAACGGCACACTTTCCACTTATACTGAAAGCGATGCAGGAAGAAGACTATCCTTTTATAATGGATATAGGAACTGATGCCGGAGATTTTACGCTGCGATATAATGCTGTTGCGGATGCATGGGCTAAAGACGAGGGCATACCCGATTTTATCCATTTTTCTGCAGGACTGTGGCCGGGACGTGCCGCTATTGAACTTAGGGCTGAATCGATGCAAATGCTTGAAGCCGATATTCAAGCCATTTTAAAAAGCGGACAGTCGTATGCGGCAGTGGGGGAATGCGGCATCGACCGATATTGGAACCATGCCGGAGCTGCCGGTACGGGAACCGGTGATCTTGCAGGCGAAGAACAGCTTTTTAAAGAGCAACTCGCCCTTGCTCAACGATACGGATTAGCTGTTATCATCCATTCCCGTGACAGCTTTGAAGCAACCCTCCGCTGTATTGACGAAGTCGGTTGGCATCGAGGTGTCATTCACTGTTTCTCTTACGGGAAAACGGAAGCAGCGGCTTTTTTGGAGCGGGGCTGGTATCTTTCATTCCCGGGTACGATTACATACGCTGATAGCGCAGAGACGGTTTCCGAAATAGCGGAACTGGTACGCATGGTTCCCGATGATAAACTGCTATTGGAAACGGATGCTCCGTACCTAGCCCCTCATCCTCTTAGGCGGGAAGTAAATACCCCGCTGAATATTTCGTATACCTATCAGGCTGCAGGCGAATACCGGCATTGTACGGTTGAACACTTATGCGAAATTGTGTATCAAAACTGCTGCCGGCTTTTTTCCGTGCCGCATTCAAAACTGTCTGTTCTGCATATCCAAGGCGCGAACAAAAACAAAGCGCAGTAGATGCGCCGTATATTTTTAAAAGGGGCTGGAATGAGCGAAGAAGATTTTGTATACTACCCCGATGGATGGGACAAATTCATTGCGACAAATTCAAAAATCATTCAAAAAGACCCTCTATTCTCCTAAAATACCGTTAAGTGCTATTCGGGAAGAATACGATTCTTTTTTTTATTCGCCGTATTTGCCGAACAATACGGATATAACACGCGATACGATTGCTTCGGTGCCGGTAGAGATATTAAAACCGGAGGTAGCGGCGGCAAACCGTGTCATTCTTTACGCGCACGGAGGCGCTTTTGTCAACGGTTCTTGTAAGGCTTCGCGGAACTTTTGCGCTTCGTTTGCCCATGAATGTGCGTGTAAGTTGTTTTTGCCGGAGTACCGCCGTGCGCCGGAATATCCCTTTCCGGCCGGTTTGGAAGACCTCTTTACAACCTATAGAGGAATGCTAAAAAAATACGACATTCCTTCGGCGTCGGTCGTTATTGCAGGGGACGAAGCAGGGGCAGCCTTAGCGGCGGCCCTTGTCCACTACTTAAAGCAGAAAAAATTGCCGCAACCTGCCGCGCTCGTGCTTATTTCTCCGTGGCTCGACGTTTCATGTTCAAATGAAGAAATATATACGTTGCAAAAATCAGATAAATTCTTACTAAAGGAAGCGTTTCAAGCGGCAGCCGGACGCTATACGACAGTTGATAATTTTCAAAAGCCGCTCGTCTCCCCGCTGTACGGTTCCTTTGCCGGGTTCCCTCCGGTTTTTATTCAATGCGGCGGTAAGGAAATTCTCTTAGCAGACGCAAAAGCGCTTGCGCAGAAGATTGAAGCAGCCGGCGGACAGGTACAGTTAGATATATGGCCGGAGATGTGGCATTTCTTTCAGGCAATGGACGCACAAGCAAAAGAGGCTCACTTAGCAGTAGAAAAAATGGGACAATGGGTGCAGTCTCTTTTTATTGAGGAAGAATGAAAAAGATGATGGAATTGGTAGCCCCTGCCGGAAATCTGGAAAAACTGCACTATGCATGGGAATACGGAGCGGATTCCGCCTATATCGGCCTTAAAAACTTCTCGTTGCGGGTAAAAGCAGATAATTTTTTTACCGACGAATACAAAACTATCAGCGCACTGAAAGAGCACTATGCAAAACAGGGAAAACCCAAGAAGCTGCTCTGTGCACTGAATATTTCTTTTCATAATGAAGACATTAAGGCTTTTTTAGCGGAAGCTGATTATTTTAAGCTTTACCCCATCGACGCCTTTATTGTTCAGGATATCGGAATGGTTTCCGTACTGCGCAAACATTTCCCCGATACGCCGATCCACCTCAGCACACAGGCAAACTGTATCAACTATGAAGCGGTGCGGGTATACCGCGACTTGGGATTTAAACGCGTGGTACTCGGTAGAGAGGCCTCGCTCGCCGATATTGCCGAAATAAAAGCGCACGTACCGGAGATGGAGCTTGAATGCTTTGTGCACGGCGCGATGTGCATTGCGTATTCGGGGCGGTGCCTTATCAGCGCATACCTTACCGGCCGCAGCGCGAATGCCGGAGCCTGTACTCATTCCTGCCGTTGGGACTATTCGCTTGCCGTTGAAGAGAAAGAACGTCCGGGTGAATACTTTCCCGTAGAAGAGGGCGAAGGCTATACGGCGCTTTTTTCGTCTAAAGACCTTTGCATGATAGACTACCTTACCGACCTGAAAAAGGCGGGTGTCGATGCGCTCAAAATAGAAGGAAGAATGAAAAGCCTCTATTATACTGCGCTTGTTACCCGCGCCTACCGGAAGCGGATCGATGCCTTATTCGGTAAAATCTCTCCTGCGGAAGCGGAGCCCTTTGTGAAAGAGCTGTACAATACGGCGCACCGTGCGTTCGGTACCGGCTTTTATTTTTCAAAGGATGATGCAAATAAAACAACCCGCGGGGAATCCAAGTCGCCGTATATCATGGCCGGTACCATCGGGAAAGAACTCGGTAACAACCGCTATGAATTCATATCGATGAATAAGATTACCGCAGATATGCCGCTTGAATATATCGGCCCCGACATCTGCGCAATCGAAGACCGCAATTACACACTGCTCGATCCCGAAACCGGCGCCGCCCGCGACTGGGTATGCCATGGCCATCCCTGCATTATTGAAACGAGCGTACCACTTCGCAGCGGTTTTATCGTGCGGACAAAGAGCCGTGAAAATTCAGAAACAACGGTATAGGCCTTATAGATTATGTTTTTTATACAGCTTAAATCAAAATACTAGACGTCTGTAGATAAAAAAATTACACTGAACACATAGTATACGAGGAGTCAATCGAAAGTTGATACTTTCTTCTTGACTTTTTATAGGAGTTGCGCATGAAACCGCTGTTACATATAGAAAATTTACATCTGTCGGTGAATGAAAAGCCGATTTTGCATAATTTGAACTTAACCGTTAACGCGGGCGAGATACACGTAGTTATGGGGCCGAACGGCGCCGGAAAATCCACGCTTGCCGCAGCGATTGTCGGTAATCCCGTCTTTCAAGTTGACCAAGGCTCGATTTTTTTTGAAGGGGAATTGATCAACGATTTGCCTGTTTTTGAGCGGGCACGGAAAGGTATCTTTCTTTCCTTCCAAAATCCTGAAGAAATCCCCGGCTTAAAGGTCGAAGAATTTCTTCGCGCGTCAAAGGAAGCCGTCACCGGTAAAAAAATCCCGGCGCTCACCTTCCACAAGGAGCTGCTCCGGTTGATGGAATCGCTCAGTATCAATCCTGAATATGCAGACCGCAGTTTGAATGTCGGCTTCTCCGGCGGTGAAAAGAAAAAGAACGAAATTCTCCAGCTTGCAGTCTTGCAGCCCAAGCTTGCCATTCTGGACGAAACGGATTCAGGGCTGGATATCGATGCCACCAGAATTGTATTTGAGGGCGTTGCAAAACTGAAAACGCCGGATATGGGTATTTTAATCATCACTCACCACAGCAAGGTACTCGACTATCTTAAACCCGATCATGTACATGTCTTGATTAACGGTTCGCTGGCAAAAAGCGGCGGTATCGAGTTGGTAGAACATATTCAAAAGCACGGATACGCAGGGATGTAGGAGCGGCTATGAGTAACGACTTTAGAGACTCCCGCTCGCCTCTGTTCCAAACGCGGAAGCGCACATTTGTTTCCGATATTGAGCGGGGTATTTACGATATAAAAGATACAATCGATTATCAGTATTCCACCGGTGTCGGTTTGAATGAAGATGTGGTGCGGAAGATTTCCGCCCGCAAGCTGGAACCCAAGTGGATGCTCGACCTCAGGCTGCAATCTTTGCAGTATTTTTTTGAACGGCCGATGCCGGACTGGGGCGCCGATATTTCCGACCTCAATATTCAAGAGATTATTCACTACATTGTTTCGGACGAAAAGCCGATGGCGACCGACTGGGATCAGGTACCGGAGGAAATTAAGCAAACCTTTGACCGGCTCGGTATTCCCAAGGCGGAGCAAACCTCGCTGGCGGGCGTCGGCGCGCAGTATGATTCCGAAGTGGTGTATCACAGCCTTCAGAAAAACCTTGCAGACCAAGGAGTGGTGTACCTCGATATGGAATCGGCGGTGCTGCAATACGGCGACCTTGTCCGCGAGCATTTTATGAAGCTGATAAAGCCGAACGATCATAAATTTGCAGCCTTGCACGGTGCGGTATGGTCGGGCGGTTCCTTCGTGTATGTACCCAAGGGCGTCAAGGTAGAGCTGCCGCTGCAATCCTACTTTAGGCTGAACGCGAACCAGTCAGGGCAGTTTGAACACACGCTCATCATCGTCGATGAGG
>CAUVKE010000023.1:0-9520 GCA_963552415.1 uncultured Treponema sp. | reverse complement strand
ATAATGCTTTGCATACTGAGAAAGTACTTCATTCATCATAGTCTGATATTTTGTATTATTTTTCTTTGCTTCTGCTTTGAAAAAATTAATACAATCAGAATCTATTGAGATTGTTATTTTTTCTTTTGTTGTTTTTTTTATAAGCTCTGCTGGTGAAGGAAGAAAATCCGCCACTAATACGGCAGAATCCAATGCTTCCATTACTGCTTTTTCGGGGTTACTGTAAATGCTCTTCATAGAGTTTCTTTCCTTGACGCCAATAGCCTGCGCCGAAAATCCTAATATTTTGACCGCGTATTGTAAAACGCACTGTCAAAATTCCTTCGTCTGTTTTTCCAATACAAAAATAACGTTTTTCTGAACCGGAATGCTTTACATCTTCTAAAACTATACGGTTTGCATCAAAAAAAGTATCCTGCGCTTTTTCAAAAGAAACCTGATGCTTCCGTATGTTTTCAGAGTTTTTATTTTCATCCCATTCAAATGTCATATACAGCTATATTATACATATTATTGTATGTATTTGTCAACACAAAATATTTTTTTAATAAGCGAATCGATCATATAAAATCGTTTTTTCTTTCATCCATTGTTTTTTATTAAATGGAAGCTGTTTTTGTGAACATGAAATGAAACAAATACTTCTGTTTAGCATTGGTATAAAAATATGATAAGAAGTTTTGATGATATAGAAACGGCATCAATATGCAAAGGTAATAAAAGTAAAAAGTTACCGATGACGATTCAGAATGTTGCAAGAAGAAAACTTCGAATGATTGAAGCTGCAAAATATGAATAAGTTGAAAACAACTTTTGCAAAAAAAGATATTCAAAATCGATTTAATATTTCTCTTGCCACTGTAAATAATTGGATAAGAACCGGTGTAATTCCATCTCCTGAAGACGGATATTATACAAAAGATGTATATTCAGCTTTGATAACTTCTATTGAAACAAGTACAAATAGACTACAATCAAGAGCTAACCGCTCATACCAAAATTCTTCAGATCTTATATTTTTAGGAATCAAAGATAAAAAACGAAAAGGTCTTCTTATAAAACTTATTGAAGAGTTTGAAAACAGTAATCTCTCTATTCCAGAAGCTACCGCTTGTCTGGGAAAACAAATTCTTATAAACAGTGATTTATACGATGAAAACTCAGAAATTTATACAAAAATAAATAGTATTTACAATGGTAAAAATATTTTCCAAAATTTTCATATAGAAAATAAGAACGATGATCTTTTAGGTGCTTTTTATCAATCAGTGCAAAGTATTGCTAATAAATCAAAAGATGGTTCATTTTACACTCCTGCAAAACTTCTTACTTCAATCAAAATTCCATTGAAAGCAAAAATGTTAGATCCTTGTTGCGGAAGCGGAAGTATTTTAATCAATACACTTACGAAGCAGCATAATCCATCAAATATTTTTGCCTTTGATATTGATGAAACCGCTCTGTTAATCTGTTATATCAATCTTGTTCTGTTTTTTGAAGATGCATTTATTTCTCCTCATATTGAACGGCGTGATTTAATTTTTACGAATACAAGTGATTTGTTCAATCAGAATAAAGAAAAATATGATTTTATTGTTACAAATCCGCCATGGGGAAGTAAATTATCAAAAAAACAGAAAAATTTTTTGTTAGATACTTATCCACTTTTAGATACAACAGAAATTTTCAGTATTGCTTTATACAATTCATTACAAAAATTATCTGAGAAAGGTAAATTAAATTTCTTCCTTCCGGAATCCATATTAAATGTTTCAACTCATAAGAATATTCGAAAATTTTTATTAAACGCTCATCGAAATATAGATATTTTACCATTGGGAATGGCATTTAAAGGAGTCCAATCAGAATGTGTGCTTTTAAAGCTTTCTGAGGTTATAAAAAATAGTATCAAAATTACTGTTAAAAAAGAAAAAACGAATAAACTCAATATAAATAATATTTCTGCACCGGATTATTTTATATCTTATACTATTTCTGAAAATGATGATAAAATTTTAAATAAGATTTATTCTGCATATTCCGTGAAACTTTCTAACGATACAAAATTTGCTTTAGGTATTGTAACAGGAAATAATAAAAAATATGTTCACAAAATCAAAGGTGAAAATGAAGAAGCTGTGTTTCGTGGAAAAGATATATTACCATACAAATTAAAATCACCGGAAACTTTTATAAGTTTTACTCCTGCGATATTTCAACAAGTCGCTCCCGTAGAAATGTACCGTACTAAAAAAATTGTTTATAAATTTATTTCTGACAAAATTGTTTGTGCATTGGATAAAAATAATTTAGTTTTAAACAGTGCCAATATTATTATATCTAATAATTATCCAATGGAAATCTTAGTTTGTTTGTTCAACAGTCCAATTTATTCTTTTATCTATCAGAAAAAATTTAAATCAAAAAAAGTATTAAAACAACACTTTCAAGATTTTCCATTACCTATTTTAAAATATCAGATACCGAATATAATTACATGAAGGAGAGTGTTTATGGAAACACTTGAAAATGAATTGGAACTCTTGATTTCAAAAGTCAAAAACGCTAATAATTTTTGCTCTGAAATTGAAAATATCCAAAATGTATATCCGTTCAATAAATACGAGTACATTATAACAAAACTTGTTGAAGAAAAGATTCTTTCTTATGAATTTTAACAAGTAAAACCGACATTTACGAAGGACAAGTAATGATTACTCGTGAAAACATTGCTTCCATACAGAAATTCCAAGTTGAAGGGCGAGCATTAAGACAAGCAATAATTGAAAAATATGAAGAATAACACATAACAATAAATTTAAAGCCGACAACGCAAGCCTTTGCTTGCGTTGTCGGCTTTAAAACAATGTTATACGGACGCCCACAGGGGCGCAAGAGGACGAATCGTATTGCATTTTACTCCAACGCATTCTTCATGGTTAAATTTAGATTATTTAATAAGTTCCACTTTAATAGCTGATGCAATCTCCGTATTGCAGATACGGATGCTGCAGTCTTCCGCTTCCGAATATCCGAGAAAATCCGTTTGCACGAGAATTATCGTATTGGTTTTCCGTTCTGCAATCAACGCGGCAGCCGTTACCGTTTTTCCGAACCCCGTTCCGGCAGATAAGATACCGATATCCGATTTAAGCATTGCGTATAAAGCCGCATTTTGCTCTGCATATAATTCTGCAGTAAAATTAACTTTGATGTGCGTACCCGTATATCGCTCGTCTTTAATTTCATAAGGCGTATTACAATCGTCTAATAGTTTCTTAATTTGACTGAGATTACCGCGCGGCAGCAACAAGGCGTTTTCGGTTTCTGTAGAACAATCGATATAACGCGGAGTGTTATACAGCGGGAGACGCATCTGAAGATTTTTGAAATACTCCGGATTTAAGAAAACTGCTGTCCGCCGGAATATTCCCAGTGCCCGTTCTGAGATTCCTGTTTTTGCAATTTCGGTTTGATTTGAAATTGTAATGTGTACTGTCGAAGAAAAATATTTTTCCGTCAGTAGTACGCTTTGCGGCAATTCCTTGTTGAACCGATTCCCCTGCGATGTTTTAAGAACTTTGTATGCCGCGTTGGGTTTCACACTATCACCGATTGTATTGATTTCACCGTTATCAACATCGCTCGGCAAAAAGTCCGGTATGGTTTTTGCAATTTCATCGCAGCATACTCGCATGGCTTTTTCAGATAATTTTTTAATGGAGTTTAAATACGCCCACTGGTCATCGAATGGAATAAAATCTTCGTCTACAAAAAACGAACACTGATTTTTTACCGCTTGTCCCTGTAGCGGCAAAGCAATTAAATTACCGTAGCCTCCTTTCCGTATCTCATCCTGATTAGGAAACATACGGTCGAAGGATTCAAACGGTAACGAATGTCGCTCATTCATCGCCGCCTGTAAAATCAATGCTCCGAAATTACGCGCACGTTTTGCGGCTATATTTTCACTAAAAAATATCCAAAGGTGAGCTCCTTTTCCCGAACGCGATATTTCAACCGAAACGGGAATAGAAAATAGCGCACAGGTTTTACGGACAGCCGCCACATCCTTTTTCCATGCATCGGAACTCCCCGTATGCGAATCGAAATCGAAGGTATAACTTCGGCAACCAAATAAGGTTGCCTCGTTAACCGTCAAGTTTCCTTATCGGAAACTTGCTTATTGACGTGTGCGCTATCGCGCACGAATTCGGCAGTTTTCGAGAATTGATATTCTCTCAACTGTCGAATTTATAGGAAGGCAAGAAACCGGCATACATCCCCTTCAATGAGCGGATATACCCCGATAACATCGCGGCAGGCTACATCTTTTCCTGCCAAATGATTAAAAATATACCGGCCGGAGAGTGGAACGGGAAGTTTAAACGGACAGGTAGCGCACGTAGATTTTTTCATATCGCATTTCCCACGTTGCCACTTGTTCTCACAAACGGGTGAATAGCCGCTTTTATTTGATTTTGCATTATACCAGCGCAGCGCAAAGACATCCTGCCGACCGATAAACAACGATGTATATAAATTGATTTTTTCTTGCGCCGTGCTGTTCCGATTAACAAGCGAATGTGATGGCGTGAATGTATCCGCTGCTGTTGAAACTTCCTCTTTTGCGATTACCGCGGTTCTTTTTTCTTCAAGACAAAGCCGAATATCTTCATGCGTCATTGCAAAAGAACGTATCAATCCGATAAGTTCTTCGTGAGAAAGTGTTTCCAAATATGATAAAATAACGGTTGATATATCGGTCATTGTGCGTACAAATTATATATCGACCTGTTCTATATGGAAATAAATGAACTATTCGGTTTTAAGATAAAGCCGATAAGGTTTTTAGAGACCCTTAACGGAAAGCAGCTTTTGGAACACTCTGCCTGCGTGTTTGAGCTTGGCTGAGGGGTTGGTTTCCGCTATTACGCCGCTTTCCAGCACGATGATCTTATTTGCATTTTCGCCTGTGTGCATTCGATACGCAATGACTAGCTCTGTCTTCCCTTTCACTAAGCTAAGCAGCTGATGCTTTCCTGTATGGTGCTCTCGCTGCGCACATCCAAAGCGGAGGGTGCCTCATCCGGCAGCAGTACCGGCGCATCCTTTAATAAGGCTCTCGCAATATTCGCACACCTTCCGAAATACGATAAATAGGTATAAACCGTCGGAGTCTGCCGTTATTTCTTTCAAATTAACAGAACTCAAGGCAGCGATAATCATATTTTTTAGCGGAGATTGATTTTTTGCGTTTGAGATTCCCTTATGAAGAATTTTATAAACTTGAAAGTTTCGGCATAATACATACAATTATTGACAGATGAATTTTCTTACAAAATGGAGATACCATCACAATTGACCAAAAACTATCAAACCTTTATAGAACATACCGGTAGTATGCTCACAAAAAAGAGTGCGTTGCCGAACGAATATTTTAACACGTATCAATTCTCTTCCGAATACGGTAAGGGCTTCACCGCCGTATACGAGCTTGATTCTTATGCGAATATCTGTATTGCTAAGCATTCATATACCAGCGATTTTGAGTACTCCGTTTCGACGGAAGATTCCATCACCATACAGCAGTACGATTCCATCGATTCGGATCGGCGCTATCCGCAGGGAAATGTTTCGGCGGGGATGCAGTATATCGACTATGCGCCGGACAATCGCAGGTACCAGTATGTGATCAAAAAAGATGTTCCTGCAAAAGTGATCAGTGTTCAGCTGCTGCCGGATTATTATGAAACGTATCTGAAAAAAGAGTTCGGCGTAAAAGGTGTCGATTTGAAAAAGGAATTGCAGGTGTTTCCGCACGGCGTTTTTATTCCCGAAATTGCATCAATATTTAACCGTATCCGCATTTTCAAAGGCAGTAAAATCTCTACTCGATTATTTTTCAAAAGTAAGATAGATGAACTGACTGCAATCATTATTCAAAAAGCGGAAGAGTTCCGCCATGCGGATGACAGAAAGATTGCCGCTTTCGATAGATATGCTGTTGCAAGGATTATGGAATATGTGAACGCTCATTTGTCGAAGAACTTTTTATTGTCCGATTTGGCATCTGAATCGTATATGAGTGTTTCAAAATTCAAATATGTATTTAAAGCGGTTACGGGACAAAGTTTTTCCGATTACATCACGCAAAAAAGAATGGAATTGGCATGCGAACTGTTGGTACAGAGTAATCTCTATGTAGCGGAAATCGCCTATCGACTCGGTTATAAAAATGCAGGAAGCTTTTCCGTTCAATTCAAAAACTATACAGGTGTGCTGCCATCGAATTATCGTTTAAACAGAGCTTGCGACATTATAAAATAATAGTCGGTTCTGCAGAAATATCACTTGAGTTTTTTGAGATGCTTTAGTGGATATTTCAGAACAGTTGTGTACAGTGGGCAATCTACGGTACACGTAATGAACCATTATCATAAAATTACCCGTCGCGCCATTCCCCTACATCATCCACCGTTCCGCTTCATATTGAATATTCCACAGCCTGCGGTACAGTCCGTTTTGCGCAATCAGTTCATCATGTGTACCTCGCTCGCTGATTGTTCCATTTTCGAGCACGAGTATCTGATCGGCGCTACGTATGGTAGAAAGTTTATGGGCAATCATAATTACCGTTTTATTTTTCAACAGTGCCTGCAACGCTGTTTGGATCATCCGCTCGTTTTCCACATCGACGTTTGCCGTCACTTCATCCAAAAGAACAATCGGCGCATCCTTGATAATCGCCCGTGCAATGGAGATGCCCTGCTTTTCTCCGCCGGAAAGCCGTGAACCTGCTTCTCCGATAACGGTGTCATAGCCGCTTTCCATCGCTTCAATAAAATCCGCACAACCTGCGCGCCGAGCCGCTTCTTGCACTTCTTCAACCGTCGCTTCAGGTCGTCCGATACGGATATTGTTCAGCACGGTATCGTTAAACAAAAATACATCTTGAAACACAAAGCTGATATTCTTCAACAGGTTTTCATAGGACAGCGTTTTTATCTCCTTGCCGCCGATGCTGATCGTCCCGTGTCCCTGCATAATATCCCAAAAGCGGGCAACCAAATTTGTAACCGTTGTCTTGCCGCTCCCCGAAAGTCCGACGAGCGCTGTCGTCGTTCCCTCCGGTACGCAAAAACTCACATCCCGTAATACCGACGTTTGGCTGTATGCAAAATTCACATTATCAAAACAAATATCGAATTGATTCAATTCTTCCGGCGTGATGTTAGACGCACACATCAAATCGTGCATTTTAGGAATGTTCTTAATTTGATTCATCCGGTCGATGGACTGCTGCGTCATCTTGGAAAAGATACTGAATATGCCCATCGCTTCCGCACCGGTAAAAAGGCTGAACGAAGCAAGCATCAACAAAAATGTTTGCGGGAATGTAAAGTCCTTATACACCAGAAAAAGCCCCGAAAGAAATACGATTCCTGTGGTAATCAAGCGGAAGCATAATTGATAGATGCCCATCGGTGGGATATGCACAAACTCTCCTCGTACGGAAAATGCACGGAGTTTTTCGTATGATTCTTGCGTTTTGGAAAATTGTTTTTCCGCCATATTGTAGGCTTTCAGTACATGCAGTCCTTTGATAAATTCAATCGTGTCTTCCGTTACCGTTCCGATTAATTTTTGCCGGTTTAGATTGAGCGCATCCTGTCGTGTGGCAAGATAGCAGTAGGCAAACCACGTCGGAATGAGCAGCGCAAGCACCAACAAGAAAATGCGGTAGTCAAATGAAAGACAGATAATCAGTGCGATAACAAAGGTTGGAATGCCGACCGCAACTTTTTCAATAACGCCGATGCCTTCTATTTCCAAAAACGCCGCATCGGAGGTAATCGTCGAAACTAAATCGCCTACATTCTTTTCGTTAAAAAAGCCGAGCGAAACTTTTCGTAATTCCTTACCCAAAAGTTTGCGTTCTTCGGCCATGCACTTATACCCTGCACCCGAACGGAAATACGAAACAAGATAGCGCAGCACAATGCGTATAAGAATGCTTGCCGACATAACGAGCGAATAGCGAATCATTTCTTGTGCCGTTAACGTCTCCGCAACGTCAGGATTAAATTCCGGCATCCGCGCAGTAATATGAAAGGCGGTCATCAACGGAACTACAATCAGCCAGCCGTCAAAAAAACTTAACACGAGCGATGCATACAATTGCTTTTTTTGCCCGCCCATCAATTTAATAAAATCCCTTACCGTTTTTAACATACCGTATTCCCCTTTTCCCTCTCCAGCTTCCAGTTGCGGCTTTGCTCGTGTGTGTCCCACAGCTTTGCATACAGCAGCGAGGTTTTCAAAAGTTCGTTGTGTGTTCCCGTTGCGGCGACCGTTCCGTTATTCATCACGATAATTTGATCACAGCCGGTAACCGTCGACAGCCGGTGAGCAATTAAAATAAGTGTCTTATCTTTACACAATTGTTCAAGCGACTTTTGTATCTTTTGCTGATTTTCCATATCCGCATAGGCGGTCGCTTCGTCAAGAATTAACACCGGCGCATTCCGCAACATTGCGCGCGCAATAATAATCCGCTGCCGCTGTCCTCCCGATAATTTCGCTCCGTCATCTCCCGCCATTGTATCGTAACCGTTTTCCAACGCACAGATAAACTCATGACAATACGCTTTCTTTGCCGCTTCAATCACTTCCTCATCAGACGCATCGGGTTTCCCAAGCCGTATGTTTTCTAAAATAGACATATTGAATAAAAAGGTGTCTTGCGTTACATAGCTGACCCGCCACATCAGTTCATCCAACGATATATCCCGATACGCAACACCGCCTATGGTCAGACTTCCTTCCCGCACATCCCAAAACCGCGCAATAAGATTGGCGACAGTCGTTTTGCCGGAACCGGAAGGACCGACAATCGCCGTCTTTGTTTTTTCAGGGAATACCAGTGAAATATCGTGCAGCACCTGCACATCTTCATAAGCAAAAGAAACATGCTGCAGCGCAATTTCATTACTCGGTATGCTGCGGGCGGCTGTATCCGGTTCCTGCAATTCCGGAGCGGAAAGAACTTCGTCGATAAGGCGCTCACCATTTTTAATATAGTAAAAGTTATCCATAAATTCCGTGAACTTTAAAAGAGACGTACCGATTCCGACGGACACCAACACGGAAAACAAATACAAGTGCGCGCTCAAACTTCCGGCACAGTATAAAAAACCGCCGACGCTCAGCACGCTTGCTAAAAGCGAAGAGAGCACAACGATTGAAGGAGAAGCGGCAATATACATTCTGTTATAAAGACGCAGCATTGCGGTTTTATACTCGTCGATGGAGGTGTCATATTTTGAAAGCGCCGCATCTTCCCGTCCGAAAATTTTTATTTCTTTATTCCCGCGGATATATTCGATAACGCGGCCGTTCATCGTTTCAAGCATTGTATAATAGGTTGCGGCAAATTCGTTCATAATGCCGATATACATCGGAAGATAGAAAAGCAAGGTCAATCCCGCAGGCGCCAATAGTGAAAGTCCCATCCGCC
>CAUVKE010000022.1:0-9602 GCA_963552415.1 uncultured Treponema sp. | reverse complement strand
AACAAGGTATCGATTTTCTTTTGAGCTTTTTGAATATCGACTTCTTTTGCGGTGATTTTTTTGTTGAGCGCACCTGTCCGCTTGAGCTTTTCTTTTTCGGAAATGACCGCAAGATACAGCGAATCCCGTTCTGCAATCAATGACGCCCGCTCGCGAATAAGCACAAGTTTTTTTGCAGCATAATCTGTGAACTGCCGAGGATTTTTTTCTTCGGGAGTTACGAGCCTGCTCGCAGGCACAGCGCAAAAAAGATTCAGCATTGCAGGCAGCGCCGTCGCGTATGAGGCATACAATTCAGGCACATCGGTAAGCGTAAACTTTGACGCCGTAATCGACCATGTAGGAATTTCGCCTTTTGTTTGCGCAGCGCCGCACAATGCAGTTGCCATCGCAATCAGCACAACGCACAGCCGTTTTACCTTCATTCCGGAATATCCTCGTACATCAGCTGGTTTGCCCATTGTTTTTTCAAAAAATCTTCGATAAAGCCGTCTATATCGCCGTCCATAACGGCTTGGATATTGCCCGTTTCATGTTTTGTACGATGATCTTTTACCATTGTATAGGGCTGAAAGATATACGATCTGATCTGATTCCCCCACGAAATACCTTTTTTTTCGGCGGCGAATTTTGCATTCTCTTTTTCTTTTTCACTGCGGTAGTATTCGTAAAGCCGCGCTTTAAGCATACTCATCGCCGTTGCCCGATTGGAGATTTGACTTCGTTCATTTTGACACGCTACGACAATACCGGTCGGCAAGTGTGTCAGCCGTACAGCCGAGTCGGTTTTATTGACATGCTGTCCTCCGGCGCCGCCTGCGCGGTAGGTATCCACCCGTAAATCTTCCGGTCTGATATTTACCTCGATGGTATCGTCCAACACGGGGAACACATAGACGGAAGAAAAAGAGGTATGCCTGCGGGCATTCGCATCAAACGGGCTAATCCTGATAAGCCGATGAACGCCGGTTTCCGCCTTTAAAAAGCCGTAAACATAATCGCCGCTTATCTGTAGGGTAATGGATTTTAAGCCTTCATCGGCTTCCAGTTCATCGAGTGTTTCAACGGAAAAACCGCGGCGCTCCGCCCAGCGGAGATACATACGGGTCAACATCCGCGCCCAATCGCAGGCTTCGGTGCCGCCCGCTCCTGCGTGAACGGTCAAAAAGGCATCACTCCCGTCAACCTCGTCGGAAAGCAGCGCCAGCGTATTGAGCTTTTCAAACCGGTCTTGAAGGTTTTTAAGCGAGGTATCGATTTCTTGAATGGAAGCTGCATTATCTTCCGCTCCGGCTTCTTGAGTAAGTTCATAGAGCGTCTGCAGATCTTCTATATCCGCAATGAGTATTTCCCACGGTTCGACACGGTTTTTCAGTTTTTTAATTTCCGACAAGAGTTTTTCGGCAGTTTTCGGGTCGTTCCAAAAACCTTCAGCTCCCGCGGCAGCTTCTTTTTCCGCAATCCGTTTTTTTACCGCTCCGGAGTCAAAGACGCCTCCAGATTTCGTCGACATCGGCCTTAAGCGCTGCAATTTGCGGTTTATATTCTTCCAATAACATCACTTCCCCCATAAAACTTTTAGCCTTTCTGAGGCGGACGGATTAAGATCTTCCGCCACTTCTTTTTAGCAAGCGTAGAAATCGCCAATAAGCCTTTGACGGGATACTGATACATGCGGATAACATCATAATAATCGGTTACCCGATCGATCTCGCGTTTAAGATCAATCAATTGTTTTTCGTTAACGGTAGAGGATTCCCAACACGCCCGCTGCACCCGTTCAAATCCGTGAAAAGTTAATAATTCAGAAAGATGGACGGCAGATTCCTCTCCGCCCGGGTCTATCATTATCGATACAAACATAGTATCGCATAGCATATAACAAACGCGGCCTTATTGTCAAAGGGCATGTGAGAAGGTATCCACTACTGCTTCCGCTTAAGCTTTAACGCATTACTTTGATAAATAAGTTTCCAGTGCTGAGGGCTGCCTATTTTATCCGTTATTTCAAACTTAGTATCATAGCCTAACGGAATGGTAAAATCGGAATCGCCCTTCACTATTTCTCGGTTTTTTTGATAACCGCCCGAACTGTTTAACGTAATACGTGCAATCTTTCTCGTAGCGGTTAGCGCACCGGTCAGCGTGATAAAGGCATCATTCGTCAAATATATGTCATTCTTGCTTGGGTCAGTCACATTCCCTTTCGGTTCGACCGTAATGACGGAAGAACCGGACAAATTGAAAGCCGAACTGTTAATATATATAGCACCTCCGTCCATTTTGGCAGTGTTGCCGGTAATGGTAGTATTTTTCAACGTAAGCTTTTTATTGCTAAAGATTCCTCCTCCCTGTCCGGCGCTGTCAGTCTGATGAGAAGCTGTATTATCCTTTACCGTAACACTATCCATCATACAAGTTCCCGCGTTAAACATACCGCCGCCGTTATTTTCTACACTGTTTCCCTGAATTTCGGCATATTTAATATCTGCCTTCCCATAGCTATATAGTCCCCCGCCGTAGTCAGCCGTATTCCCGGAGATGATAACGGGATTCCTTTCAGTCCCTTCGATAGTTAATATACCGGCATTAGAACCGGATTGAGTTTTATCCACAAAAATGCCGCCGCCGTTACCAACGTCTGCTCCCATCTGCATAGCAGTGTTGCCGCTGATTTTTGTACCTGCGTTTAAAGTACATTTAGCATCTTCACTGACAAATATACCGGCTCCTCGTAAAGCCATGTTACCGTTATCTCCGCCGATAATACAGTTTGTTATAGTAATCTCAGAGCCTTTGTTATAAATAGCTCCGCCGCCGCCATTTGCCTCTGTCGATGTTGCTGTATTCTCTGTAAAAGAACCTCCCGATATAGTAAGGGTTCCTTTTTCAGCATAAACACCTCCTCCGCTCAGCGCACTACAGCTATCAACAGTTACATTTTCCAACGTGCATTGAGCATCATCAACATTATAAAGATGTATACCGCCGCCGGTACTATTTGCGCCGTTTGCTTCGCAGTTTTTAATTGCCGTATCTTTTATGCTCACCGTTTTTTTCGGCCCTTGAATATCGATACCGCCGGACGACTGGCTGCCCTTTCCTTTACACTTTTCTATTGTACAGTTTTCGAGTATTAAATCTTTGCCTTTATTAAAGTAAATACCGGCCGCATTATCTTGGGTCTTACAGTCCTTAATCGTTACATTCTTCATTGTAAGGGAACTATTCTCCGCAACATAGACGGTGTATTTTTCCGACTTAGTTAATTTCAAGCGTTCGAGTTTTAATATCTTACCGCCTTCCACTTCAAAAATTCCGGTAACCTTATTATTAGCAGTCACTCCATTTGCGCCGGTACCGCTCGCATCCAAGGTGTATGTATTGCCCTCTGTCGACCGTATGGTAATATCCCTGTTTACCGTTATTGTAGATTTGTTACTACCTGCAGCAGCTATGTTGTAAGTAAGATTCTGTGCTATTTCGATAACAGCTCCGTCATGAGCGTTTTGCACCGCAGACCGTAAGTCTTCCCAAGTAGTTACCGTTATAGCTTGTGGCGTCCACTGTGCAGTGTATTCCGTATCTACTGCCGGGAATACGGGCAATGCAGGCAGTTCAGGCTTCCAACCGTTGAAGGTATAGCCCTCTTTTATAGGATCCACAGGCTTGGTAAACGCAGTTCCCGGAATACCGGTCATTGTAATAACATTTGTATCGCCGCCGATGTTTCCACCTGCAAGCTTAAAGGTTACCGTGTGTTTGAGCAAAATTTTATAATAGACCGTCTGCTGAGCCGTTGCGGTAAAACCTTCACCATCCGTATAATATTCCAGTTTATATGTCTTCTCGTTTGCTCCGTCTAACGGCAGTGCTACGGTAACGGACGGAGAGCCAGTCTGCTCAGGTGCAGGCGCCTGCCCTACCTCCGTCAGCGTACAGTGAACCGTCGTATTCGGTGTCTGCGAAGAAATCATAACAGCTGCGCCGTCGCCCTCCGTGCCTATAATAATCGGGGAACTTGCAGTGCCGTTTCCGGTTCCAGTCAGCTCTCCTTTTGCAACCGTCACCGCTTCCCCTTGCAGTTTATTCGGTTTGGTACTCGCTTTCAGTTCCGCTGACGTCAAACCCTTTGCATCGGTCAGTTTCACCGTATAACCTTTTTTCTCACTCCCCTCCTTTACCGGAACATCGGTTTTAAAATAAAGCACCCAACCGGAAGGAATATCCGCCTCATCGGCTTCAAGTTTCTCTACATCCGTTATATCTAAAAAAGCAGTATCTTCAGGTTTTATAAATGTATGTTGCGTCTCATTTACGGAAAGAGAATACGTTGTTCCGTTGATTTCAATACCGACAATATCCTTGTGGAGAAGCTCGCCGGTAACCCGTACATCCATATCGGGTACTTGCAAACATAAAACATAATAAGCATCTTTTCCGGGATCGTTCGTTTTTGTTTTTGCGACGGCATAGTGTGCTATTGCCGAAGGAGGAGTATTTATCTTGAGGGCGAAATGAAAATCTTGCTTAAACTGTCTGCCGTCCGTGGTATACAGTATAACGAAAGGAGCTATATCTACCCCTCCCCATTCATACTTTTGTAAAAAGGCAGGCGTATAGGTAAGTGTCAGCTTGGCATTTGAAATTTTCTTAAATTCATAATCGATGCCGGCTTGAGGTACAGCAGCGCCTGTATCGGGCACATTCCGAATGTGCGGAAATCTGATAATATCGGCAGGAGCGCCGGAATCCGTCGGCATTTTAAAATCAAAGTTTTTAGGATTGTGCACAGTAAACGTAACCGTTACCGCCGTTTTAGAAGAAACGCTGCGAACTCCTTCAGCATCGGTTTGAGGAGGCGGATTTAATGTGTAATCCGTAATCAATGCTTTTGCTGACCAATAGCTTAAATAATCATCGATATCTGCCGTGTAATTTTTACAGGCAACGAAAAAACTAAAAGCTAAAACTGAAAAAATAACGATCCGTATAATTTTTTTCATGTAACATTCCGGCAGAATTGAAAGCTTCTGCAAAAGCAAGTTTTTTCATTTTACACTACATTAGTCAAAAAAGAAAGCTGTTCGTGCAGTGTATCGTGCAGTGCGGTAAAGGGTATCAGACAAGAATCAACGAAATTTTGCGCCGTGCTGTTATGCCTCAGTAAATCACTCTTGGGATACATCAATAGGCAGATTTAATAGGGTATGAATTTGGAAGATCGAAAAGAACCGTCATTTAGCAGAAAGGGCAGCCGCTTGCACTCTTTCTAATGCGGCTATCCTTCTCTGTTGAACTTTTCCTTTATTGTTTTATTTTATATTCTTGATACTTTTCAACGGCTGCCGTCTATAACGTCTTTTTAAACCATGCAATCGTTTCGCCGGTAAGGGTATGCAGCATACTTAAATCGCCGGAGAATACAAGGAACGTATGATCAGCGCCTTCCAGAATAAGGGCGCGGCTTTTTTTGTTTTTAGCGCCGGCTGCTATCGTCTGCGCCACGGAGGGAAGCACTACATCATCTTTGGAGCCTGCGATGGCTAAAATCGGGGCTTTAATGGCAGCAAGTTCCGCCGGATAGTTGATTGCCATTGCATTTTCATAATAAGCGGGGCTTTGTTTAAGCGGCGACCGCCATGAATAGGTTACTTCATAATAGCCGTTTTTCTTTGCTGTTTCGTATTGTTCTTGTTCCCTGCTTTTCTGATCGTAGGCGCCTGCCCAGGTAAGCACACTTTTGAAAACATCATTCCGTGCGGCCGCTAAAAGAGCGAGCCTTCCGCCTTGACTCCATCCCATAATCCCGATTCTTTTTGCATCGATATTCTTCAATGCACAAAGATATCGATAACAGCTCAGAGCGTCTTCGATACCTTTATCATAAGTAAAGTCGATATAATCGCCCTTGCTATCGCCATTTCCGATGTAATCGAACCGAATGGTGGCAATACCGGCACGTGCCATTTCAGGCGCAGTGTAATCGTAGGCCATACCTGCCTCATGGCGGTTTGAACCGTTCCCATGCAACATCACCACTGCGGAAAACTTTTCATCGGCTTTTCCTTTAGGAAGAGTCAGCGTAGCAGGGATTTCATGATCTCCTGCGGTGATAAATATATCTTGTTCGGTATATTCATACTCTTTCGCACCCGCAGAGGCAAAAACCGGTACCAGCATTGCAGCCGATACGCATACAACACAAAGCAATTTTTTCATAACATCTCCTATAAAAAATTGTTACTGACGATTGTAGCACATTTAATTACCGCTCTACAATATCGCGCTGCCATGTACAATACTAGGTAAAGATAGATTACAGTGCTTCAACATCTTCTATGGTAAGCCCGGTTGCCTGTGCTATTTTTTGTACAGATAAGCCGAATTGCAATAAGTTCTTTGCCGTTTCAAGCGCTTTTTGGCGGGAGCCTTCGGCAAGACCAAGAGATTTGCCGCGCTCAAGGCCTTTCCGTTCAGACTCGTTTATCATCGAGAGCCGGTCGCTTTCATATTCCCACGCTGCCTCATACCGCTTCCGCTCTTGCTCATCCAGATAAAAGATGTCCATTACCTTATTTGCCTTCGCCATTACCGGATTTCCTTGTGCGAGCACTTACCTTACCTCCTATCTTTTGAAAATATGTGGGCACCTACTTCGTTATTTCACAAAAATTAGTCCTCAACGTGCAAAAGCACGCCTGCGGGTAATTTTTGTTCACGCCTCGTATCTGCTCCACCTCTTTTCAAAAGAGTTAGTTCGTATAAATCGTAGTCAGTCTATCAGTTTTTGTTCTTTACCGGTAGAGACTTTTTTCTTTGCTCCGCCATGGATGGCGGGGGTTTCAAGCAGAAGCGATGTTTTGCCGAATGGCAAAACTCGTGTTTCTCGATAGACACGGATGTCTATCGGGAAACGACATCTCAACATCAATTTTGCGCCCGTCGCGTAAGCGGATTTTAATGTCGAGCCGTCCGATTTTATCGTTGTAGAAACGAGGGATATACTCACTGTTTTCGATACGGACATCATCAAAATCGTCCTTGCTCAACTGCGTAACTAAGGAGAGAAACTCAATCATGATATCTTTATTTTCCTCGGTACCAAAGAGACAGAAGCGGCATGGATGCCGCTGGTTATATCAGAAACGATGTTTCGGCTTTGCCGAAACTCGTTCTTTCCATTGTACACGGATGTACAATGGAAAGAAATGCGTAGTCGTTTCGTGCGGTGAAACGCATTGGGATATTCGGTAATTTTTGCATATTTGCCTCCTACAGTACTTATGCGACTTTTGGAGATTTTTGGCTGGAAAAATTCATCATTTCTTAATTAAATCTAACTGAGTATGTGGCATAGTCCATGAATGATAAAAATATCCGGTTATGTTCTATCAATAGACCTGTTCGGTAACTGCGTTGCGAACAGGTCGACGAGTTCTAAATCGCACAAATAGCACGATTTAGAACATCGCATTTCAAGGTAACCTGTTCAGAAACGGAAGTTTCCGAACAGGTTTAATATTGCTATTACGCGCCGGTCTTAGTATTATCCTTACGGTATGAGTGAACAAGCGGATGTGCGTGAGGCGCTTCATCAATATGCGCTGTCGGCGCCTAAAACCAGCGGCGTGTATTTGTGGCGGGATGAAAAAGATATTGTGATTTATGTCGGCAAGGCGAAATCGCTCAAGAATAGGCTGAGTTCGTATTTTGCTTCGCGGCGGGATATTAAAACCCGTATCCTCGTTTCACGTGCGCGCCGGATCGAGTATATTCAAACCGATAATGAATATGAAGCGCTGCTGCTTGAAAATAATCTGATTAAAAAATACAAGCCGCGCTACAATATCAATCTCAAAGACGGAAAAACCTATCCTGTGCTCAAAATTACCAATGAACGCTATCCGCGGTTGTACCGAACGCGGCGGATACAAAACGACGGCGCCCGGTATTTCGGCCCCTTCCCCAATGTGCCGGCCGTTGATGATTTTTTATCGCTCATTAAACGGACCTATACACTGAGGCAATGCAAGCGTTTAAAAAAACGGGAACCGTGCTTGTATTTTCATATCGGCCGATGCAGTGCGCCCTGTGCGGATAAAATTTCGGAAAGCGATTACCGGAGGGATGTCGATGAAATTGCATTGCTGCTTGAAGGAGACTTGAAAAAACCGCTCGCCGAATTAACGGAAAAGATGAAAGCAGCAGCAGCAGCCCGCGAATTTGAAAAAGCCGCCCGTATCAGGGACGGGATGCAGGCGGTACGGGCGCTTCGAGGCCAAAACTCCGTTGAAGATATGGATCCGGAAGCCCGCGACTATATCGGCTGGGCGGCAGAGGGAGCGCTGATTACCTTTACGGTCTTTAAAATGCGGGGCGGCAAGGTTGTCGGACGGGACTTATACCGAACAGAAAGCCTCAAAGATGAAGCCGAGGTATTACCTGAATTTTTAATTGCATACTATACCGACCCGAAACAGACTCCGCCGCATATCTTTGTATGTGCGGGGCAGGAATACGAACTCGCAGAACAGTGGTTTGCCGACAAGCTCGGCGTTAAAGTTACCATCACGGCGATTCCGTTGGAAGAGCGGAAGCACATCTCCGAAGCTCTTCCCGCAGTTGCCGCCGAAAACACGCCCGTATACACCGCCGATACAACTGATGAGGCTGATACGACGCCGGCATCCGATAGTGTAGCCCGCCGGAACGTACCGGAGCGGTCGATAGCAGACCGCCTGCCCCCTTCCGTACTTCGGCGGCATAAAGCGGCGCTTGCAATGGCGCAGTTTAACGCCAAAGAGGATGCTGCCCGCCGCATCAAGGAACTCGGCGACTTCCCCGCCTTGGAAGAACTCCAAAAGATATTATCGCTTGACCGGCCTCCCCACCGCATCGAAGGTTTCGATATCGCTCATTTGCACGGCAAGTACACCGTTGCCAGCCTCATCTCGTTTAAGGACGGCAATCCCGACAAAAAGAACTACCGGATTTTCAGGCTGCGCACGACGGACGGCATTATCGACGACTATGCTTCCATGCGGGAAGCGGTAGCGCGGCGGTATACCCGTTTGCTGAACGAAGCGGCGGAGCTGCCCGACCTGATTATGATAGACGGCGGCATTGGGCAGGTAAATGCGGCCAAAGCGGTACTCGATGCATTGGAGCTGGATATTCCGTTGGTGGGTTTAGCGGAAAAAAATGAAGAACTCTACCGGCCGCATATCAACAAGCCGATTGTACTGCCGCGACGGAGCGCAGCCCTGCGGGTACTGCAGCGGGTACGAGACGAAACGCACCGGTTTGCCAACACCCGCAATAACCGGTTACGCTCTAAAGAAGAGCTGCACTTACAGTTTGAACAGCTGCCCCACATCGGAGAAAAACGGGCTGCGCGTTTGCTGCGCAGCTTTTCAAGTATTGAAAAGCTCGCGGCCGCTTCCGTCGAAGCGGCTGCCGCCGCGGCGCGGATTACGCAGGCTCAGGCCGAAGAAGTCATCGCCGCCGCGCGGAAGGCCGCTGCACGTACTGCCCTATAATGCAAATGGGAACCTCTAAAAACTTCAGTTTTTTAGAGGTTTTCCTTAGATTTTTTTGCG
>CAUVKE010000021.1:0-9622 GCA_963552415.1 uncultured Treponema sp. | reverse complement strand
CATCGGAAGAAACGGTAAACACCGCCTCTACCGTGCCCGCCTTTACCGCTGCAATGTCAAAGTAGACCGCCGCCTGCTGTCCGCCTGCAACGGTAACCGTATGCGTTGTCTCCCCGTCGATAAAGGCGGCTCCGCGGTGCGGTATGCCGACTATAGAGGTATCCTGCCCCTGTCCATTTTTTTGAGCGGCGGCATTTCCCGCGCTGCCTTGCTGACCGCCTTGTGCATCGGCAGCGGAATCATCCTGCGAGCCGGGTTCACGGACTGAGGCGCGTATCGTAATGCTATGAGCGCGGGTGTCCACATTGGAAATGAGGACGCCGCATTCTGCCGTATCCCGTTCGCGGAGGCGGCGGGGCATAACCGGCAGAATGTTGACGGTGTTCTGCACGGTAATCTCTTCTTCGTGCAGGGCAAAAAGGTCGGTATGTGCTCCGACGGCGGTAAGCCGGTAGCTGGTCAGCGTATCCGGTAGCTTAAAGGTTGCCGTTACCTTACCGTTTGAATCCGTCTTTAAGATAGGAATGAACACCGCAGTCGGGTTAAAGTTGCTGCGTTCCGCTTCATTATCCCCTTTTCCGCCGTCCGAATCGCCGCCTGCAAGCGTTTTCGCTTCCTCCATAACGGGATCCATCAGCCACGCGCGGGAATCTCCGCCGGTGACGCCGAGCTGGAAATTGTCGGGATTATAGAAGAAGTCGAGCGGATTGGGCACGTGATAATCTATTAAATCGAGGACGCCGCGGTCTACGGCAAGCAGGGTGAGTTCCGCATTGGCCAAAGGCTTACCGCCTCTTGTCGCCGTCAGCGTAACAGTTGCTTCCTCTCCGGGCTTGTACACGGACTTATCCGCGGCGAGTTCGACGGAGAATGCTTTAACGCGGGCATTTACAAAGATCGGCGTCATACCGAAAATGCCTTTCGGCTTATCAAGGTCAAGTTCGCCGTGCTTGTGCTGCGGCTCCTTCGTCCGTACCGAATAGGACGACACCGCGACATACACCACGGGAATATAGTTGCTTGCGACGGGAATTTCCAAAACTTGCGTATTTCCGTCGAGTTCGCGGATTTCTTCCGTAAAAATACCTTCGCGCTCTACCGTGATGAGGTATCTTCCCGCAGGGAGCGGGCTCTGCATCAAAATGCGGGCGGTGTCGCCGGGGTTGTAGAGCGATTGGTCGGGCGTTAGGCGCACGGCATCTTCATAATCACGATCCCAAAAGCTCGCGCCCGATCCGGTAACGTAGAAGCGGTAATCGGTTTTGAACGTACGCCCTGCGGTATCGGTTCCGCTCATGCTCAGAATATATGAACCGGCATTTTTCGGCGTTACCTGTACCGTTCCCTTTGCAGCGGGTTTCACGGTTGCCGTATGCTCGGTGATGTTTTCTTTTTCGTAGTTTGAGTAAATGCTACCGCCCGAGCCGCGCTCCTGCACGAGTTTCCAGTTTTCCCTGATCAGCTCAACGGTAAAATCTCCTGCGGCTGGTTTGGTGTCGCTAAGCGGATTGCCGTCGGGGGAGGCGAGGATGAACGGGAAGGTGAGTTTTTGTCCCTTTTGCGCAAAGCCGGTAAGGTTTTCAGGCCGTGCAAGCCCGATGTAGAGCGCTGCCGGATGCACCATAACGGTATTCCGCGCGGAAATTTGCTGATTGCTGATGTCGGTTATCGAAACCTCGGCGCTGTAGCGATAGGGGAGACCGATAATGCCTTCCGAAGCCGCCGCTTGGCAGGAAAGTTCCGCCGTACCCGTACTCGACAGTTTTCCGGAAAACGATGCAACATGATCGATACCATAGCCCGATACTCCGAACCGATAGTCCTTTAATGCCGCATGGTGAGGGCTGAAAGAGGCGCCTTGCCGCATCCAACTTCCGCTGTATGCAGCCTTGCCAAGCCCCCCGCCCGAAAGGTACGAGGCGGATACTGCCGCTTTGATGGTATCTCCCATGATGACCGGCTGTTGCGGCATAGTTACTTCCGCCTGAAATTTCAGCTTTTCAAAATACGCAACGGTGATGGGGCATTCCTGCGCTTGGCTGTTGTTATCGTCGTCAGCCCGCCGGTAGGTCAGGCTGTAGGAGCCGGGCGCTAAATCTTCCGGTAAGTCGAATGCTCCCCAAAAGCTCCCCGAATCGGTACAGGTACCTTCTTGTTCTGCAACTTCGACCTCATCTCCTTCCGATGAATAACCGGATAACGTAACGATGTACTGCCCCTCGTACGGTGTGAAAGTATTGAACATTTGTGTGCGGTCGATACCTCTGAACGAAACCGTTTCTCCGGGTTTATACAGCCCTCTGTCCGAAAAGAGGAATGTCCGCTGGTGTGTTTCTGCAATCTCTTGCGGATTTGCTGCGTACACATCGAAGCGCCACGGGCTGTGGGTGCGCGGATAAAAAACAGCTTTATCTCCGTCTTTTTCTACAAATACGGCAGCATAATTCCCTGCATTGCGGAAAAAGCGGATACTTTTGCTTCCGTAGGGAAGGACGGCAATTCCTTCTTTATCGGTGGTGCCGGAGGCAAAGGGATTTTGTGCACCTTCTTCGGGGCTGACCGCTTCATTCTTATCGGTTTCCGCGTCGTACAGGTACACTGAAGCACCTTCCACAGGTTCTCCCGTTGACAGTTTGGAAACCAGCACGACGGTTTTATTGAGTGCGGAACGGACGGTAATGCCGAGGTCCGTTACCTGCACGGTCGAGGTTCGGCGGCTGACACGCGGATTTTTATCCCGCTGAGAATAGGGCGGGAGTGTTACTTTCGAATCGATGCAGACAAAGCCCTTGCCGTTTTCAAGGTAGGGGTCAAGGTCGGCGAGTTCAAATAGCCGTTTATTCCGCACGGAAGCATCTAAGGTCTTTGCCTTTGAACGGTCATAAGCCTCTCCCCATGAGCTTAGATCAAGCGGGTTGTCGGTTTTTGCGATTGCATAGCTCGACGGGGAAAGAATATTTTGATATTCAAGGAGGTATTTATGCGGATACGCCGCTTCCAGCATCAGATGTCCAGTATCGGTATATTGCACAAAACTCGGTGCATCGGGAACGGTAACCGTATAGGATGCGGCGGAGGCAAGAGCTCTGCCGTAGGTGTCCTTTATGCCGTTTTGTACGGTAACGGTGTATGTTTCTTGGGGTGCGACCGGCAAGCCGTGAATCAGCACGGTTGAATAGTACGATGCTGCATTGTGCACTTCGATGTTTTTTTCACCGAATGTAAGCGCCGGTTGTATGGAAATATTGTTGAGTACGGTCTTTTTATCCACCGGATGGGAGAACCGGAGGGCTATCGGGTTTTTATAGCCGTAGTCGTTATGATAAACCGATGTGCCCTTACAGGTAAACGGCTTGAGCGTATGGTATTGCGCCGTGGTGAGGGAGCCGTCCGGACGTTTTGCCGCTACGGTAACCGTTGCATTAAAGGGAATTTTGCCGTTGATATTCACCAATACGTTAAAGTCGTTTTCCCCTTCGAGGCGGCTAACGGTAGCACGGTATGGAACCGCTTGTTTCCCTGCTTCCTGTACCGATACGGAAAGAATCGATTGCAGTTCGGCAGGCTGTACCGGATAATTGAAGCGGAGCTGTACATCGTTTGCCGCTTCTGGAATCAGGTTGGCGGTGTTGATGGGTATCCACCGGTCGGAGTTTTTCCGCAGCATATAGCCGGGTTGGGAATAGGTGATTCGGAGCACTTCGCTGGTAACGGTGAACTGTCTTTTCCCTTCTATTTGTTTTCCGTTGAGCGCCCGTACGCTGTCTTTAACGGTTATCGTGTATTGCTGACCGGGTTTAAGGCTTTCTTCAGGTTCAAAAGCAAGGTACCGCGAGCCGTACCAGCGGAATATGCCTTTTACGGCTGGACTAATCGATAGGTATGGAGACTCCGTTTCCGGTTTGCCGAGGGCGCCGATTGCCTTAACCGGCAGCGAGAACACGACATAAAAGGACGGCGAGGTTACCGCCGCGGGAATCTTGCCTTTCGGTCCCCAGTCGGCAACCGTAAGCGCTCCGCTCTGCGGGAGATCGATGGTGCCGACTGCTGTGTCGGCTTGCTGCGCAGTTTCTCTCCCGCTGCTATCTTCTGATTGACTGTCGTGCTCTGCCGTCAATTGAGGCGTGTAGGAGGTTTTGTATGCCGTAAGCGCCCGTACTCCGGGAATAACCGAGACATCTTTTGCCGATGATTGCGGCGCGGGCGCTTTAAACGCCGGTATCTTTGCATTCTGTACGGGTTCGGGCGTTTCTATCGCATACTGCGGTAAAAACTGCTTTTCAAAATCCGAAATATTCGGATCGTTATACTTACGCTGCGTCTGTTCTTGCAGTTTTGCGATATACGCTTTTTGCTTCGCATCGGCTGAACTTGAACCTTTGCCGCAGCCGGTGATAAGGGCTGCCAGGGTTATAATCATTAAAACAATACCGGATTTTTTCATCGCTCTTTGTACTCCATTCAACGACATAACAGCTGGAGCATCAAAAAACTCACGAGTTATAGATGCTTCTAATAGTATACAAGAGCGGTGCTGAATATACAACATAAGAAACCTCTAAAAATAACAGAGGTTGTTAACACAGCAGGTTGACTTTTTTTCACTCCTATTGTATACATTATAGCATAACTTGCAGTGAAAACTGCGCGTTCAAGAGATCGTAGCTCATTTGGATAGAGCAACTGCCTTCTAAGCAGTAGGTGGCGGGTTCGAATCCCGCCGGTCTCAGCTTATCCCCCATCAATTTCCAATAGTAAAGATACTCCATATCATCGCTCATCTGCGCAAATAATTCCATACAAATAATCAATTGGACATCTGCAAAACCCTTGAGTTTTTAGGGGCGCCCTATAGTACCTCAGCTTTTATTTTCAGAAGTATGCTTTGGCGCCAAGCCGGTAATTACACATTATCCATTCATAATTATGAATTATGAATTATTTATCGCTTCCACTTCGGCTTTACTCAATCCGGTCATTTTTTCGATAAACGGTATTTCACAATTTGCTTGCTTCATCAACCGTGCCGTTTCGAGCTTTGCTTGGCGGGAACCTTCTGAGCGTCCTCGTGCTTCGCCTTCTGCAAGACCGAGAGATTTGCCGCGAGCTTCACCTTCGGCAAGGCCACGTTTCAGGCCACGTGCCTCGCCTTCATCCATCGCATCCATCAATACTGCCGGTAATACGTGGTATTCTTTCCGTAGTTGTTCGTTGCGTTTTACTGTCTGTATCATCTGTTCTATCCTCCCTGTATATGATGTTGTTACCTTACCCATTTTTACACCTTTTGCAAATATACGGCGCATTTGCGTCACGGAAATCAATTTTTGCCTAATACAGCTAATAAATCATAAGGGTTCATGAGAGCACGGAACATAATGCTGTTCAAAGGTAACTTTGACTCTGTTTCTCGCTTGTATATGCGGTTAAGATTAAGCGCTGTCTTGCGCAGCCCATTGTTTCATACATTGATTAAGCGATTCAGGGGTTACCATAGCCAATAGGCTTAATAGCCACCAATAGCATGGGATCCGTTTGATTCCAAATGTTTCTTTTAAGAATTTTTTAACATGCTCGGTTACTGCCCAGATCGGTTATGCCTACAATAGCAGTAAAATCCTACGACGCAAAAATTGACTCAAAAAAAAGAATTACATTGCGAAACGCATCTTACGACATAAATATCAAGGATTTTGAAGTTTAAAGGAGCACAGGATGAAAATAGCAGTTATTTGTGCGAATGGAAAAGCCGGTAGGTTGATTACAAAAGAGGCGGTTGATAGAGGGACTCGATGTTACCGCAATTGTAAGGTCGAAGAATGAAAGCGCAGCGCAAAAAATTATTCAAAAGACCTGTTCGATCTGACGGCGTATTTCGGTTGTCGGGAAATAAGCGTTTGACGGCAGCGCTGCACGGACATCGAGTCCATGCGGCACTTCACACCTGCTCCGTAGTGTTTTTCATCCGCACTATTTTGCGGTTGAAAATAAACCTTCTCATGACTGTCTGTATCTCTTATCTTTCTCTTACATTAAAGGTAAAAATAAGGGAAAGAGCGATCGTTTAAGGGGAAAACTTTTTGTTCTATCAAGGTATTCCTTTTTAGAAAACCGCTATCGCTCCTTTGTATTCATGCGCTTTTTGTATTAGCGTACCCCGTACGCCCAATGTAAAAGCGATATCACTGCTGTCTTCACTTATAACACCATGCACAGTGTGCCTGCCGTAATCAGCAGCGAACCGATTACCGATTTAGCAGTGATATTCTCGTGGAGAAAGATCACTGCTAAAATCAATGTGATTACAACGCTTAATTTATCAATAGGAACTACTTTGGATGTTTCGCCAAGTTGCAATGCCTTGTAATAACAGAGCCATGAAGCACCTGTTGCGAGACCCGAAAGGATTAAAAACAGCCAGCTTTTCCTGCTGATGTTTACTATTCCATGCTGAGCGCCGGTCAGAAAAACCATGCCCCACGCCATTGCCAACACAACGACTGTCCGCAACGCTGTCGCCACATTTGAGTTTACCCCTTCGATTCCGACCTTTGCCAAAATAGAAGTAAGCGCTGCAAATACAGCAGATAAGAGTGCGAAAACCGCCCACATCATGTTTCTATGCTCCTCGTATAATAAAGTTATTGCAGTATCTCTCACTACTACCGGGGTATGTCCTGCCGCTTTAGTATTATCTTCAGCTTTGCAAACAGAGATTGCTGGCAGTTAAACCTCATATATACATACCGTTGTATCCTCGCTATTATAGCCGACATTTTTATAGCAATGTAATGTATGTTCATTTTTTATACCTGTCAATAGCATCATTTTATCGGACGTAGCGACCCGAACGCCGTGAGGGGGACCTCCATATAATTATATAATTATTTCCCAACTTTCCAGCTTTCAGCTTCGCGACGTTCGCCGATAAAGTTGCGGTATATGCCGTCTTGCTCCAGTAGTTGGGTATGGGTACCGTGCTGCACAATCTTGCCGTGGTCTACGACGATGATCTGCTCGGCTCTTTCCACGGTTTTCAGCCGATGGGCTATCATGATAACGTCACGTTCTCCATCGGAGCATCGGGCTGACCAAAGCGGATATTGCCCGCGATGGTGTCGTGAAATAAATAAACCGATTGGAACACAAAGCTGAAATTCGCCATCAAAGAATCCATATCGTAATCTTTTACATTCAGGCCGCCCAGCATAACGGTTCCGCTGTCTACATCCCAAAACCGTGCAAGCAGATTTACCAGCGCCCGAATCATCACCGCAATCGCCGGAATCTTTAGCGCCTCAAACAGAGCCTGAACAACATTGAGCTTAATGGAAACCGCTTAAAAAATCGGTAGAATGAAGTAATACGCTGGGCACGTCAAAACGGGTGTCCGTTACTATAAGCCATACATCGAAATTGCCGGACTGGACAAATCCTGTTATACTTACCCTATGAGTATTTCAAGAAAATTGCCGATTGGTGTACAGAGTTTTAAGGTATTACGGAATGATCGTTATCTCTATGTAGATAAGACGAAGTATATCGCTCAATTAGTAGCAAGTAGCCGTGTTTATTTCCTCAGTCGTCCGCGGCGGTTTGGCAAGAGTTTATTCCTTTCGGCATTGGCGGCATATTTCCGCGGACAAAAAGAGCTATTCAAAGGACTATACCTTGAAAAGGCTGAAGAAGAACAAGCTGCACAAGAAAACAGAGCCGCATGGCAGGAATATCCGGTACTATATTTTGATTTTAATATCGGAAAATATACGGATAGCGGCGCCTTAAATGAGCGGCTGCATGTTATGTTATCTGAAGCAGAGTCTTCATACGGTATTTCGACATCGAAAGAAGCACAACCGTTTTTTGCTTCACGCTTTGAAAAACTCCTGAAAAGCGTATTCCAACAAACCGGCAAGCAAGTAGTCATTCTTGTTGACGAATACGACAAACCGCTCCTGCAAACGATGGGCGGAAATGAAGCCTTGAATGAACAATACCGAAACGAACTGAAAGCATTTTATTCGGTTATTAAAACCTGCGATGAATATATCCGCTTTGCCTTTTTAACCGGTGTTACCAAATTCAGCAAAATCAGTATTTTTAGCGATTTGAACAATCTGAAAGATATCAGCTTACATGAAACGTATGCCGGTATCTGCGGTATCACGCAAAAAGAGCTTGAAGATAATTTTGAACCTGAAATCCGAGCGCTTGCCGAAAGACAAGGGCTTGACTATCTGCAGGCAATCGCAGCCTTAAAGCGATGGTATGACGGCTATCTGTTTCATCCTGCAGGGGAAGGAATGTACAATCCCTTTAGCCTTCTCAATGCTTTTGATTATAAAGAGATCAAAAGCTTTTGGTTTAGCACGGGAACCCCGACATTTTTAGTGAATTTTCTCAAAGAAGCACACTATTTTATTCCCGACTTGGATGGAAATGTTGAGCTCGATGAATCGGGATTACAGACCTATCGGGCGGTAGCTCAAGATGCACTGCCTATTCTCTTTCAATCAGGATATTTAACAATTAAGGAATACATCAAAGAAGCGCGGCTGTATCGGCTTGGCTTTCCCAATGATGAAGTGCGGTACGGCTTTTTGGAAAATCTGCTGCCTGCGTATACCGATGTGCCGTTCGGTCAAACAGGCGTATGGGTAGGACGCTTTGTACAGGATATCCGCAAGGGGAAGGTCGATTCTTTTATGGAACGGATGCAATCGATCATTTCCGGAATACCGTATGATAATTTCAGTGGTGAGAAACTGAAATTGCGGGAGCAAAACTACCAGACAGCGGTATACCTGATTTTTAAACTGATGGGGCAGTTTGTGCAGACAGAGGTACACTGCTATTGCAGAACCGCCACGGATGGCGGTGGTTCCATGCAGCAGCGATGTTTCGGCACCGCCGAAACTCGCAGCCAAAACTATACACGGATGTATAGTTTTGGCGTTGATTGTATTGTGCAAACTGCCGATAGTATTTACATCTTCGAGTTTAAGCTCTCCGGCAACGGCAGTGCGGAAGATGCAATTGCACAAATACAAAAGCAAAACTACGCTGCAAAGTATAAGACGGACGGAAAGAAGATTGTGCTGATTGGAAGCTCTTTCGATGACAATACGAGGACAATTAAGAATTGGAAAGTAGAACTGCTATGATAGATCCTGCACCGATCCGCCATGGAGGGCGGTGGTTCTACGCAGTAATGGGGCTGTCCCAAAGACTAATTCTGACATATACGCACATCCGCTTCTCCCAGTATACAACCTTTTATAAACAAAATCATCTTAACTTTTTATTAGGTTTATGCTGAAAATCAGTATCTATTTTTCTTTTATTGTATGGAGCTCACGGATTGAATGCTGCCCATTTTCCATTTGAGCTTTAGAATGTTCCAAAGCCTTTATATTGTTATCCGAATAAAAAGAATTATCTTGAACGATTTCAAATGGGATTTTACGCTGGATTAACGTTTGCTTTAAAAAGATACGTATTGCAGTTGTCGTATCCATTCCAAAGCATTCTTTTCCATCTGTTGAACAAAAGAAGCTTTTCCGTCGTAGTAGCTGTCTATATCGTAGGGATATTTTTGGGCAAGCGTACGTTTTAAGGCAGA
>CAUVKE010000020.1:0-9635 GCA_963552415.1 uncultured Treponema sp. | reverse complement strand
GCCCTGTAGGCTTCCTAGAAAAGGATTGAACTGGCATGAATACCATAGTAATCAAGCTCCGCGCTAATCTTTCGGGCGTTGCCTTTATGCTCAGTTTAGCAGTGCTGTTTTTACAGCAGTTCTATACTTCTCTTGCCGCTACTATCGTTATCCACACACTTGATGCCGTCATTTTACTTCTTATTATTGTAGAAACGTTTTTGCCGATGAGTCAGGAAAAATACGTTCAGCAATATTTTCAAAAACATATCGCGTTGTGTTTAAGTACGCTGCTCTTTTGCGCAGTGTTTATCTTTTTTAAAATAAAGATTGGTTTTATTCCTACGTCGTCAGAACTTACTCTTATATTTGCGCTTATAAAAAATATTTTTCTGTTCGGTAAAATCATCAAGAATACGGCGGACAGTGCGGGCGGCACGGAGCGGGTGATGTTGAACCCTGCGGGAACTTTGCTTATTTCTTTTTTTATGGTCATCATTACCGGCGCCTTTTTGTTGATGCTTCCGGCCGCGACTTCCGATGCCGGTCATCTTGACTTTTTGACTGCACTATTTACTGCAGCCTCTGCGGTCTGTGTTACCGGTTTGAGTATTATCGATGTCGCAACGGAATTAACAACGGTCGGTCAGATTATCCTTATCTTGCTTATTCAAATCGGCGGGCTCGGCATTATGGTGTTTTCTTTTTTCGGTATGCTTGCATTTAGGCGTAAACTTTCTATTGCAGAAAAATTGACCGTTTCGTATATGGTGAGTGAAGATAATATGTCGGGATTGTTCAAGGCGCTCCGTGTCATCGTGGGTTCTACCTTTTTAGTTGAAGCGGTCAGCTCCGCTTTTTTGTTTCTCGGCTTTTCGCATACCATGGGAGTCTCCGCCAAGACGCTCGGTTTTGCGGTCTTCCATGCGGTATCGGCATTTTGTAACGCAGGTTTTGCACTCTTTTCCAATAATCTGGAATCCTTTACCGGCGATCCTATTATCAGCTTGACGATTAGCTTTACGATTATCCTCGGCGGTATCGGTTTTGCCGTTATGTACGATGTTGTACGTAAAATAAAAACCGAAGTATGTAATGCGTTTAGAAAGAAAAAAATTCAGTTTTTTCTTCCGCTCAATACGCAGATTGTGCTTGCAATGACCGCAGGTGCGCTCTTTATCTCTTTTGCAGCGTTTTATCTGTTGGAACATACCCATGCGATGAAAGATTTTTCTCTGCATGAGCAATATCTTGGCGCTTTCTTTCAGGCAGTTACGCTGCGGACGGCAGGCTTTTCGACAGTGTCTTTTGCTTCGCTGACCAATGCAACACTACTGATGATGATCTTTGTGATGTTTATAGGCGGCGCTTCGGGTAGTACAGCCGGCGGTATTAAGTTGAACAGCGTTGCGGTGGTTTTTGCATTTTTCCGCTCATTCCTAAAAAACGATAAGACGGTAGTTATTAAAAAAATGTCGATACCCGACGAGCAGGTAAAAAAAGCGTTTCTTATTTTAGGATTTGGTCTGACGATTGTGTCCGCTGCCATATTCGTATTGACGGTAACCGAATCGCTTCCGTTTTTACCGATGGCGTTTGAAACGGTTTCCGCTTTTGCAACGGTTGGGCTTTCTACCGGCATAACGGCGCAGTTCAGCGTTGCCGGTAAGCTGATACTGATCTTTCTCATGTTTATCGGTAGGGTCGGGCCGCTTACCATTCTCACCGCTGCCGGAAAAAAAGAGCACAGCGACACCGTAGAATATCCGTATGGCGCTATTTCGATTGGGTAGGGTAGATGCGCGTACGGGGTAAACTAACCCAACGCTGATGTAATTAAGGAGGAATATGATGGATGTACAACAAAATTTTGCGGTTATCGGATTGGGTGAGTTCGGTATTCGGGTTTGTGAAATGCTGGCGGAAGGCGGCGGTTCGGTTATTGCCTTTGACCATGACGTGCAGGCTGTCGACAGGGTAAAAAAATGTGTTCCGGCGGCAATGGTGATCGACACCACCGATGAGAATGCGTTTAAGAAAGCGCCGCTTGACGATATCGATGTTGCCATTGTTACAATCGGCGATAATAAAGAAGCAAGCATTTTAACGACAACGCTGCTCAAAGAACGGGAGATTCCCTATATCGTAGCTCGTGCGGTTTCTCCGCTCCATGCGATTGTGTTAAAGCGGGTAGGAGCGAATAGGGTGTTAAAGATTGAAGAGGAGTCTGCCGCCCGTATTGCAAACGAATTGATTAATCCCGAAGCGCTTCATTCGCTTTCCGTTACCGAAAACTATGTACTATGCGAAGTAAAGGTACCAAAGTTTTTTATTGGAAAAACACTTTCGCAGGTTGCTCTTAAAGAAAAATTCAATATAACCTTAATTACGATTGTCCGGTTAGAGCTTGATATCGATACGGTCGGCAATCCTTTGAACCGTGAAGCGATGTATGAACCGGATGACAATCTTGAATTACAAACAGGCGATAAGCTTTTTGTTTTCGGCAGCCTTGAAAAGATTGCGGAATTTCGGAATATCTAAAATATCCGGTAGGTAGGAATGACTCTATGATTATTATTGGAAAAAAGAAGCTGATCGGCGCGGTGTTTTTTTCGTTTGCACTTATTTTAGCAACTGCAATTTGGGGATATAAAGTCGGAATGCAGAATTCACTTAAAAGTGATTCGGAACTGGTGTTGTTTTTCGGGTTTATCGGTGCGGGATTGGAACTTTGCTTGTTGATTGCGATGCTCGTCTGTGCAAAAAAGAAAGAAGACGACTTTTTAATGGTTGCAAAGGCGATTCAGCTAAATGGCGTATTGTCGGATTCTCGTGCAAAAAAATTGGGAAACTTAGGCGTTACGCTGCAGGAAGCACTTAACGATGCATATCACATTACCGCACAAAAAAGCATAAAGATTGCAGGTTTAAACGGCCTTGTTGATGAACTTTTACAGATAATCGACCGTCCACTGTTGGTGGTAAGCCTTACCGGAACTATTCTCAATTGTTCGGCTAAAGCGCAGGAAAAAACAGGATGCAAACAAGGAGATATGCTTTCCGACATTGCCCCTGACATCAGCATCAAAGAAGCGATTCAAAATGCTGCGCATACTCGTGCAGCTGTGCAGCAAGATACGCATATCGTGTGTATGCCGGTGTTTTCGGTTACCGGTACCTTATCGTTCTTTTTGGTTGATCTATCCGGCCAGCCGATTGTGAGCAAGGTTGTGGAAAACGTCAAGTATTTAATACAAAAAACAGATACTGAAAAAAAACAGAAAAAGCCGTTTTTTAAGTTCTTTCAAAAAGATCGAGAGTAAAGTGTTTTTTATAGATACACTCTTTTATTTGTTTAGTATTTGCTGTATACTATCACACACTTGATCAATTATAGTAGAAATAATGAGTATTTTAGCAGGAGCAAGCATGGAACTAAGTAAAAAAACACTTGATAACATAAAAAAATACAGACCGACGGTACATTTATGGAGTAGTGTCCGTATAAAATTTGTCGTTATTATTGTTACTATTTTGGTTGTTGTTATTATCAGTGTTGCCACATCTCTTGCAATCGCCATTATCCGCCCATATAAAGATTTGTTGTCAAATAGTCTCCTGTTACAGACAAAAATATTGCTCGACAATCTCGAATTACGAGTTCAAAACCATTTTTTAAATCCCAATAAAGAAGATTTAAATTTTTTATTATTGAACCGCGTTACTTTTCCCGAAGCAAAATATGTCGTTGTTACGGGTAAAAGTACCCTTCAGGGCAATGCGGGGCTCCACTATGTTTTAGCGACGGATTGTCAAGATATCGGTAAGGTAATAAATACTCATCGATATATTCCCGGCGAATCACAGTTTTATCCTGAAGGAATCGAGGAAATTCTACAAAAGTTGACGAATATCAATAATGAAGCATCAATAATTGTTCAACGGCATATCGATTCGCTTGCATTGCTCACAGATGAGCTGAAAGTGCTGGAAAAGCAATGGGATGCGAATGCACGTAAGCGCAAAACTGAAATTAAAGCAAATATCAGACATCTAGAAGCAAAACTGCAAGCGGACCTTTCAGCACTGGCTGATCAGGGATTCGGTTCATACCCCGATTATTCAATGGAAAATCTTTCAAAAGAACAAACAGAGTATTTATTTTACGAGCCGGTTATCTATTATAATGCTGAAAATCCTCAAGAGAGTGTGCAGGGGATCGTATTTGTTGATGTTTCGGTAGAAAACCTGTTGGAAAAAATAAACGATCAGCAAAACCGGTTGATTCAAATCATTGTCGAAATCTCATCGGTTGTGTTAATTGCAGGTATCTTTACCGCATGGTTCCTTAGCTCATTATTTGTACGGCCGCTCGGCATTTTGGCGGCACACGTTGCACTCATCCGTGACACCGAAGATAAAGAGAAATTAGCCGGCAAGTCGGTTCAAGTTACCTCACGGGATGAATTTGGAATGCTTGGGACAACAATTAACGATATGACCGAAAAATTGGCTGTCGCTGCCGCTCTTTCTAAGGATTTAAGGGTAGGTAAGGAGATTCAGAAGATGTTTATCCCGCTGGATCTCAGTTCCTCCGGACGGAAGCTGACGACGGGGAGCCATCGCGATAGTTATTCCGAATTTTTCGGTTATTACGAAGGGGCGCACGGTGTTTCGGGTGATTATTTTGACTATAGAAAGTTGGATGCCTACCATTATGCCGTTATAAAATGCGATGTTGCAGGGAAGGGCGTTCCTGCTGCCCTTATTATGGTAGAGGTAGCGACTTTGTTCCAAAATTATTTTCAGAATTGGAATTATAAACGCGACGGATACAACCTCAGTAATATCGTTATGCGGATTAATGATGTTATCGAATCACACGGGTTTGTGGGGCGTTTTGCGGCATTTAGCCTTTGTATTATCAATATGCGTGTCGGTGATGCTTATTTCTGTAATGCGGGCGATAATATCGTTCATATCTACGATAAACAGGCTCGGCGTTTGAAAAGCTATACACTGCGTTCAGGCTCTGCGGCGGGGGCTTTTTCTTCAGAGATGATAAATCTTAACGGCGGATACCCTGTTGAAAAAATACATTTAAATTGTGGGGATATATTGTTCCTTTATACTGACGGTATTGAAGAATCGAAACGAAAGATTCGTGTGCCGGTTGTGAAGTCGAAAGACGATTCTGACATCATGCTGGTGGAGGATAATGACGATAACAGCCACCGGATGGGTACTGACAACGAAGTGTTGGGAAAAGATAGGGTTGAAGAGATTGTTGAGGCTGTTTTTGCACGGAAGAAATTTACACTTAAAAAACAGCAGAGTGATCTTATTTATGAACAGATGGACTTTGATTTTTCTTCGTGTAACGGAACGATTGAAGATGCTGTTTTGGCGCTTATTTCGGTTGAGAAAGTCTTTAGAATGTATAAAGACAGTTCCGCGCAATCCTTTGATTGTGTCCAGGTGGATAAAAAAATTGATGCCTTTTTGAGTAAGTGCTTCCTGCAATATGATATTTACTGTTGCAACAAAGAGCCTCATTCTATTTACGATGAATATTTTTACTACAAACAAATAAAAGAAGATATTCAATACGATGACTTGACTATCCTCGGAATCGCACGACGCATTCCTGTTTAAACGTTTTTTACAATAATGCTTGACATTTTTCCGATTGCGGTTTATCATCTTTGCCATACATCGCAGGGTAGAGCAGTTGGCAGCTCGTCGGGCTCATAACCCGAAGGTCGTAGGTTCAAGTCCTACCCCTGCTAACTTTAAAAGGCATCCTTATTTAAGGATGCCTTTTTTTGACTTGAAGGCTTATTTGCACGAAATTTTTTGGGAATTTTGTGTATTTTTTACCCGAAAAGGGCAATCTCTCAAGTGCATGGCTGAAAATTGAAGAATCTGTGGATTTTGTGAAGGAGTCTGTGTTATAATGAAGCATGTTTTTAAAGAAAGAGTTATCGGAACGTGATATCATTTCTAAATACATACTTCCTGCGATCGAACAATCCGGTTGGGACAGACAGACTCAGATTAAAGAAGAAGTCTCTTTTACGGACGGACGGATTTTTGTAAAAGGAAAAAAGACAAAACGGGGGCAGAAAAGGCGAACTGATATAATACTTTATTATAAAGCGAATATTCCCGTTGCTGTCGTAGAAGCAAAACGTAATAACCATACCGTTGGAGCGGGAATGCAGCAAGCACTGGAATATGCAGGAATGCTTGATATTCCTGTCGCAATCGCAAGTAACGGGGATAGATTTGTTATTCAATATCGGAATAATTGCGGTTAGGTGGACAGCCGATTTATACCTACTCATTAAAGCAAGGAATTGATGACGGATTTTTAGCGCCGTATAAGGTGCTTCGCGTTGGAATGAATGTCGATTCGTGCGGAGGGTTTCATACCCCGGCGCTCTGCGCCGTAATAAAGGGGATGAAAGCCGACGGCAACCACCTTATGAGAACAACACCCCCGATGCTCTGCGTCAGGGGTGTTGATTTGGAAGGCTATCGCCCTGAACGCGGCAAAACAGATATAAACGGTGAAATGATAGAAAGCCGTCTTTACAATACGAAAGACTTTGACCGCACTATCGTAATAGATGAGCGAACGGATGTGGTTGCCAAAAAGATTATGGAATATCTGAATAATTCAGACCCAATGGCAAAGACAATTGTTTTCTGCGTAGATATTGAACATGCTGAACGGATGCGGCAGGCTCTTTTAAGGTATGCCGCGCCGGAAATTACCGCAAAGTCCGATAAATATATCGTTCGAATTACCGGTGATGATCCTGTTGCAAAAGGGTATCTTGAAGATTTTATAAACCCGGAAGCACCGTTCCCAGTGATTGCGACCACTTCAAAACTGATGAGCACCGGTACGGATGCACAGACATGTAAACTGATTTGCCTTGATGAAAACATCAGCAGCATGACAGAGTTCAAGCAGATAATTGGGCGCGGTACCCGAATCAATGAAGACTATGGAAAGTTATATTTTACCATCATAGATTTCAGAAATGTTACCGACAAATTTGCGGACAAAGATTTTGACGGCGCTCCGGTAAAAATAAAAGAGACACAACAGGATGATATGCTTTCCGAAACTTGTATTGATGAAGGTTTCGGCGATGAACAGATCGATCCTGACACCGGTAAGCATATCGTTTTTGACGAAGATTATGAAAGGGATGATACGGAAGAAACAGTTGCCGAGCCGGAACCGCCGTATGGACCAAAACCGAAGGTCTATATAAACAGTGTAGATGTCAGCATATTGAGTGAACGCAAACAGTATCTTGGTGTAAACGGACAGCTCATTACCACAAGTGTTAAAGAATATTGTAAAAACGGTATCGTGCAATCTTACCGTTCTTTGGATCATTTCTTGCAGACATGGAATAATGCAGATAAAAAGAAAGCTATTGGGAACCTCTAAAAACTTCAGTTTTTTAGAGGTTTTCCTTTATTTTAATTTGCGATGTTTTTAATAAGTCATTTATATTTATAGACTTATTAAAAACTCGACGGGCACCTCTAAAAATCTAACCGAGTTTTTAGAGGTGCCCTATTGAAGAACTCGAAGCCCAAGGGATTATCTTTGAAGAACTGAAAGAAGAAATAAAATCGGACTTAGATGTTTTTGATCTGATTTGTCATATTGCGTGGGACGCACCGGCTCTTACCCGTAAGGAACGGGTTGAAAATGTCCGTAAAAGAAATTATTGGGCAAAGTACGGTGAAAATGCACGGCGTGTATTAAACGCTTTGCTGGATAAATATGCTGAAACAGGTATAGAGAATATTGAAGAAATGCAGGTGCTTACGATAGAGCCTTTGAAGAATCTGGGAACACCGGCGGAAATTGTAAAAATATTCGGCGGAAAAGAGAAGTATCTGGCTGCGCTCAAGGAACTTGAGAATGAAATATATGCGGCGTAAGATACTGCACGAATAAGATATAAGGAACAAGATGGATAAAATATCGATTAGATTTTTTAATGATACGGAAGTTCGCGCCGTTTGGGATGAAGAACAGTCCAAATGGTGGTTTAGTGTGCTTGATATTATCGGGGTCTTAAACGAACAACGCGAATACGAAAAGAACCGTAACTACTGGAAATACTTAAAAGCAAAACTGAAAAAAGAAAATAATCAACTGGGTAGTGTTACTACCCAGTTCAAACTTACCGCGCCTGATGGTAAAAAACGGTTATCAAACGTCATTGATTACAATCAAGTAATAGAGCTTGCAAAAAATTTTCCCAACAATAAATCCGTGCCGTTTATCCAGTGGTTTACCTATTCTGAAGAAACAATAGACGCAAAGAGTAAAACAAAGGCATACGCACTCTTTGAAAGTTCATTGCTGGACAGTATTGAAGTTGGCACGATACAGGGATTACAGCAGATTCATGCCTATCTTTTTGGAGGACTCTATGATTTTGCCGGTAAAATAAGAACCGTGAATATTTCAAAAGGCGGTTTTCAGTTTGCAGCGGCAGAGTTCCTTGAACAAAATCTTGCCAGAATAGAGAAAATGCCTGATACAACGTTTGAACAGATTGTAGAAAAATATGTTGAGATGAATATCGCTCATCCTTTCCGTGAAGGTAACGGGAGAACAACAAGGATATGGCTGGATTTAATTCTCAAGCGTACATTAAAAAAGTGCATCGATTGGAGCAAAATCAATAAAAGAGAATATCTGGAAGCTATGGCGGAAAGCGTAATCGACTCAGGTAAAATCAACAACCCCGACGCAAGCGTCGGGGTATGTTGTTCTCATAAGGTGGTTGCAGTCGGCTTTAATACCCTTTGTTACGACGCAGAGCGTCGGGGTATTAAACCCTCCGCACGAATAAAAGCTTTGCTGCAAAATGCTCTGACGGACAAAATTAATGACCGTGAAATGTTTATGAAGGGAATTGATTATTCCTATTATTACGAAGAAGCGGAGTAATATGTACCGTTTTCCGAATGTTTGGTACATATCTTTGCTATATATCCCAAAAAGGAGTATACTTGGGACATGATGGATTTACTGAAGGAATAAAAGATGGGAGAATGGAAGAAAGTTAGGATTGGGGAAATCTGCAAAATAGAAAAAGGCAATATAGGAATTGCCAGAGCTACACCAGGGGAATATCCGCTTGTAGTAACAGCCGTTGAAAGAAAAACTTGTGATACATATCAATTTGATTGCGAGGCTATCTGTATCCCTCTTGTAAGTTCCAGTGGACACGGTAAGAAATCTCTCAATAACGTACATTTTCAAAGCGGAAAATTTGCACTTGGAACAATTCTATGTGCTGTTATTCCAAATAATTCAGATGAAGTTAGTGCCAGTTTTTTACATCAATATCTGCAGTTTTATAAAGACAGAGTACTTGTTCCGTTAATGAAAGGTGTCGCTAATGTTTCTCTTTCTATGCACGATATTGCAAATATAGAAATTCCGATACCTCCAATAGCAAAACAGAATAAACTTGCGCAGTTGCTTGTAAGCGTTCAGGAGAAACAAAAAGAAATCGCAATTGAATTTGCAAGGCAGGCAAAATACGCAAAACAGCTCCGCCGGAATATTTTGCAGGATGCTATAGAAGGAAAACTTACCGCTG
>CAUVKE010000019.1:0-10030 GCA_963552415.1 uncultured Treponema sp. | reverse complement strand
ACGCACTTACGCACTTACGCACTTACGCACTTACGCACTTACGCACTTACGCACTGCTCTGCCTTGTTTTATGTGCCCCTCTTTATGCGCAGGAAGTACCGCTCTGGGTTTTAAGCAAAGACGTATACTTTCCATCTGACACCTATCTCAGCGCGCTCGGCGTAGGAGATACCAATCAAGCATCGCGCGAAGATGCAATCTCACAACTCACTCTCTATTTTGATTCAACGATAACAGTAAACAACACAACAAACGCTTCCATAAAAGAAACGCGCGATTCCGTAGACAAAACGCGGAATCTTTCGTCCGAAATTTCCGTTTTTTCGGAAGCTGAATTGCCGCCGCTTTCATTCACGGAAGCATTCTTCCATGCAAAGAACGGGAAATGGTATACCTGCGCTTCTATCGATAAAAAAGAAGCTGCAAATATATATGCGGCGGAAGTACAAACCGGCATTAAAAACGTTGAACTTACACTACAAAACCTGCAAACCTCATCTTATTTTACAAAATTTGTCGATTTATCAAAAACGCTCAAAAAGTTGAATGCTTTGCAAAAAACGGCGGAAAAATTAACCGTTTTAGATTTTACAAACGGTAAAAATATGCACTCAGCAATTCTTGCGCTTAAACATGAATGCGAGGTGCAAAGACAAACAGTAAAAGACCGGATGAAATTTTCCATTCGGATTGAAAATGATTGTGATGATGCCGTAGCAATCGCTTTACAGGAAATCCTTGAAAGCGAAGGCTTTATATACGACCCTGACGGAGAACTCTGCGTTCAAGGAAGCGTTAAAACCGCCATAACGGAGAACACTGCCGGCGTTTTTGTAACGCCTCGTCTGTCGCTTAATATTATCGACACAAAAAACGGTAGAAAATCGCTCGCTTCTTATGCAAAAGCGTATAAAAAATGGGGACATATCAATGTAGAAGGCGCTCAAAAAAAAGCCTTTTTTGAAGTTGAAAAAGATCTGCGTTTGCATTTCTTGGAAATTTTTCGGTGATAAAAGGAGGGAAAAAATGGAGATAAACATTTTTTTAAACGGCTATGATTAGCGGTTCTCTTTTTATGATCGACACATTAAAACAACTTACATTTTATATTTGCTACGAGGAGGCAAAAAATGAAAAAATTGATACATGCCGCGGCTTATTTACTTGTTATTTTGAGCGTTATTCCAGCTATTCTAGGTTGTAAAACAACAGGAGCGGCTATTAAAAATGAGGGAGACGACTATAAGGTCGTTGATTGGAACGGTAAGGATGTCGGGGCTCCTATACCTAAATGGGCGGAATTGATTTCTGACAAAGCGAAAGTCGCAGCTTTACCTGAATTCAAAGATAAGCATGTTGTAATACAATCAGAGAGTGGGAAAGATCTTGACGGATTAAAAGTTTGGGCAGAAACAGGAGTTTCTTCACAAATTGCATTACAAGTTAAAAGAGGCATAGATACTGCGCTAGGAAATGCGTTACAAGGGGCAAAAGATGATCCTGAAAAGGAGAAAGCGGTAAAAAAAAGCACCGCAGTTTTTGCACAACTAGCAATCAGTGGATTTCAAGAATATGTTACTTTTTGGACTAAAATAAGGTTTGCATCGGGTGATCTTGAATACCGGTATTATGTTATCTATGTCATCGATAAAAGTATATTTAATGATCAAATAGATACGATATTAGGCAAGGTCGATGCAAAAGATGCAAAAGAAAAAGAAAACCTTAAAACAATCGGCGATAGGCTCAAAGGCGCTGCTGATGCATTTTTTAAATAACGGTAAGGTTTCGCCATACGGAAAATCATACTCAGAAGGATACTATTATGAAAAAATTAATTATTTTTATCGGTCTGCTTTTGTGTGCCGGCTTTGCCTTTGCCGCAGATGTGCAGACCGCGTTAAAAGAAACGGCGGAACAGTTTTCCGCTTCGCTTAAAGAGAAAAGCGTTGTTGCGATTATCGGTATTTATTCCGAAAGTCCTGCATTAACCGATTTTATGCTTGACGAATTGACCTTGCAATTTGTTAAGCTTAAAAAACTCACCATTGCCGACCGTGCGAACTTGGAAGCGATAAAAAAAGAGATGAGTTTTCAGCTTTCGGGAGAAGTCGGCGATGAATCCATTCAACAGTTAGGCGCTAAGATCGGCGCGGAAACGGTTATACAAGGTACGCTAAAACAACTGGGCAAAAGCGCTCGGTATACGCTAACCATACGCGCATTAGACGTTACAACAGCTGCCGTTACGGATATGTACCGTGCAAATGTGGAACCGAATAAAGTGGAAAAAGCAATGCTGGAAGCAGCTGTAAATGCTAATAAACCTACGGGACAGTATAATGCAACAAGTATCGGCTTCCAAAACCTTTTATTCGGGCTCGGCTCGTATAAGACCGGACACTATGGCGACGGCGCGGTATTGACTGTCGGACACATTGTCGGTTGGGGCTGCTTATTTGCAGGTGTAGGCGTATATGTAGAAGCTATAACAAGACGACCTAATATTGAAACTAAACAAGTATGGCGCAAAAATGAGGACCCTTTCGGGATTAGTGGACCAAGCTACAGTTCGATTACAGAAAGGGTATATACTATTGACGGACAACCAATGGGCCAATGGGTTCGTAAAAGGTCAACAATCGGTATCGCACTTATGGCAGTAGGGGGCGCTGTGGAGCTTGGTTCCATTATTTACGGTTTTATAGCGCCGGTTGTGCGAAAAAACCGTTCAAATGCGAACGCAATCGCTGCCAATGACACCGGCTTTAAGTTTAATCTTGCCTATACTTCGTCGGGGGACATAGCGCCGCAAATTTCGTATAAAATCAGGTATTGATAGTATTAGGGAAGCGCTGATTAAAGCGAGGAACGCATTTAATCAGTGCTTCCTTAGGTTAATCTCGCTGCCGAGGTTCTTCTTTGTTCAAGATTTCATCACGTTTCGGCACAACTTGAAGCCTGCTCATTTTATCTCGCCGGTGTCAAAATTTTTCAGTTGACAGAATATATATTTCAATGTGATACTATTAAATAGAGTATAATTCAGTATCTTTAAAAATTGACATTTTTAAAGGTCGTCAACACGTTTCCGGCGGAATAAATAAGCCGGCAGATTGGAGATAGATTTATGAACGCACATCCGCCCTTTTCCGATTCTTTAAACTCTTTCATCACCGATTGGAAAAACAAGCCCGGTAACCTTATTATGATTTTACATAAGGTTCAAGAAGAATTCGGCTATATTTCCAAAGAGGCTGCACAAGAAGTTTCAAACAGAACCGGTATTCCCCTCGCCAATGTATACGGCACCATGTCTTTTTATCACTTCTTTAAAACGGAAAAACCCGGAAAACACAAAATTTGTGTTTGCTTAGGAACTGCTTGCTACCTAAAGGGAGGTCAAGACCTTCTTGATGAATCCCGCAGCCTGCTCGGATTAACGGGGGAACAGGTTACCGGCGCCGACGGAGAATTTTCCGTTGAACCGGTTCGATGTATCGGATGCTGCGGATTAGCGCCTGTTCTTTCAGTCAACGGTACTGTTCACGGAAAATTAAAACGCGAAGATATGACAAAAATCATCGCAGACTGCCGCACGCAAGGATAATGGGATGCAGGATTAACTGAATACACCCCCAATCTAAAAAGGAGTATCGGAGTATGCAAAAATTAACACGCGAAACGCTGCATAAACTGAGGGATTCGTTAACAAACGAAATAAAAATCAGACAGGCAGGCGGTAAAATCGCTTATGTGATTGTCGGTATGGGTGAGTGCGGCCTTCAAAAAGGTGCAAAAGAAGTCTTTGCCGCAATCAGTGAAAAGGTAAATGCACTCGGCTTACGCGGCTCCGTCGCAGTAATTCAAGCGAATATGGAAGGTTTCCGGGATATGGCGCCCATCGTTGAAGTCATCTTGGAGGGGCAAAAACCGGTAAAATATGGACAGGTTACACCCGAAGCCGGACAAAAAATTATTGAAAGCCACATTATAAACAAAAAGACACTAACCGAATATATGTTGGATACTGCAGCAGCTAAGGAGAACCATGTATGAACTATACCCATTACATCTTAGTGTGCGGCGGTTCCGCTTGCGAATCCAGCCATTCCGTTCAGATTTACGAAAACCTTATAGAGGAAGCAAAAAAAGCAGGCGTCTACGATCAGGTAAAAATCATTAAGACCGGATGTTTCGGTTTTTGCGAAAAAGGCCCTATTGTAAAGGTGCTGCCGGAAGACGCTTTTTATGTTGAAGTAAAGCCCGAAGACGCCGCAGATATTATCAATGAGCATATTGTAAAGGGAATTCAGGTGAACCGGCTCCTCTATGCAAAAGATAAAAAGAATGCGGAAGATGTAGATGAAATTCCTTTCTATAAGAAACAGCTGCGTATTGCCCTGCGCAACTGCGGATTGATCGACCCTGAAAATATTGAAGACTATATCGCTCATGACGGATACTTTGCACTTGAAAAGGCGCTCTTTGAGATGACGCGAGAAGGGATCGTAGCCGAAATTACCGCCTCCGGTTTACGAGGACGGGGAGGCGCCGGATTCCCGACAGGATTAAAATGGGATGCCGGTTTTAAAGCGCAAGGCGATGTAAAATACGTTGTATGTAATGCCGACGAAGGGGATCCCGGCGCCTATATGGATAGATCGACAATCGAAGGGGATCCTCACACCGTTATCGAAGCGATGGCTATTTGCGGCAGAGCGATCGGAGCAAACAAGGGATTTGTTTATATTAGAGCGGAGTATCCTCTCGCGATATTCCGGCTGGAGAAAGCCATTACGCAAGCAAAGGAATACGGCCTTTTAGGTGAACATATTCTCGGTTCGGATTTCAACTTTGATATAGAAATCAGACTGGGTGCAGGCGCTTTTGTCTGCGGGGAAGAAACAGCGCTGCTCCGCTCAATCGAAGGAAAGCGGGGAATGCCGACGCCTAAACCTCCGTTCCCGGCGCAGGCGGGACTTTGGGGAAAACCGACCATTATTAACAATGTGGAAACGTTTGCAAACATTCCTATCATCTTGATGAAAGGAGCGGCATGGTTCAAAAGTATCGGAACGGCGGATTCTGCCGGTACCAAGGTATTTGCGCTCACCGGGAAGGTAGAAAACTCAGGGCTGGTTGAAGTGCCGATGGGAACGACGCTGCGAGAAATTATTTTTGATATAGGCGGCGGTATTAAAAACGGTAAAAAATTTAAGGCGGTACAAACCGGCGGCCCATCAGGAGGAATTATTACGCCCGAAGCGCTTGATACTCCTATCGACTTTAAAAACCTGCAAGCGCTCGGTTCTATGATGGGCTCAGGCGGTATGATCGTCATGGATGAAGATGACTGCGTGATAGATGTTGCAAAGTTTTATATGGAATTCTGCGTCGATGAATCCTGTGGAAAATGCGCGCCGTGCCGGATAGGTACCCGCCAAATCCATTCGCTGCTCGATAAGATATCTAAGGGAAAAGGTGAAATGAGCGACTTGGATAAGCTCGAAGAAATCGGCTTTGCCATGAAGAAAGCTTCTTTATGCGCACTCGGTCAATCCGCTCCCAATCCCACGCTTTCGACGGTAAAGAAGTTCCGCGACGAGTATATCGCCCATATCGCCGATAAAAAATGCCTCACCGGTAAGTGCAAAGACTTGGTTAGTTTTTATATTACTGAAAAATGTATCGGCTGCGGCGCCTGCGCGCGCAAATGCCCTGCAAACTGTATTACGGGAGAGCGGAGAAGCCGCCATTCAATCGATCAGGTAAAGTGCTTAAAATGCGGAGAATGCTTCCGCAGCTGCCGGTTTGACGCAATCGAAAAAAAATAAGGGAGAATCTGCATGTTGAACATAAAAATAAACGGAAAACAAGTGCAAGTACCCGAAGGGGTTACGATAATGGAAGCTGCCCGTGCGGCAAATGTAAAGATTCCCTCACTTTGCTATAACAAAGACTTACCGGCATGGGGATCATGCGGACTGTGCGTTGTTCATCTTGAAAACAACAATAGAATGATGCGGGCTTGCTGCACGAAGGTTGCCGACGGCATGAGCATTATTACCCATGACCCTGAAATTGTACAGGCACGGCGTTCGGTATTGGAATTGATTTTATCCAATCATCCTAAGGATTGTCTTATTTGCAGCCGGAATAATAAATGCGAACTCCAAAGTTTAGCCGCCGAATTCGGATTGCGGGAGATACACTTTGAACACTACCTCAATGAAAAACCGAAAGATGATTCTAACGGAGCCATTGTATTTGACCGAAATAAGTGTATTTCGTGCGGACGATGCGTTGAAGTCTGTCAGCATATGCAGGAGGTATATGCGATAGAATATCAGGGGCGGGGCGGAAAGACAGTTATTGCTCCGGCTGCAATGGCTTTGCTGAAAGACTCGCCATGCGTACATTGCGGTCAATGCGCTGCTCACTGTCCCGTCGGCGCGATTTACGAGGCTCCGCCTAAAATGGATATGTGGGCACGGCTCTCCGATCCGGATACGGTCAGTGTCGTTCAAATAGCTCCTTCGGTACGGGTGGCATTGGGAGAGGAATTCGGCTTAAAACCGGGAGAACTCACCACCGGAAAGATATATACGGCTTTACGCCGTATCGGTTTTGAGTATGTCTTTGACAGCAATTTTTCCGCCGATTTAACGATTACCGAGGAAGCGCAGGAGTTTGTAACGAACTTTACCGGTAAAACCTACACATTCCCGCAGTTCACTTCCTGCTGTCCCGCATGGGTTGAGTTTGCCGAAAAATATCATCACGATTTAATACCGAATCTTTCTTCTACGAAAAGTCCGATGCAAATTATGGGTGCGATGATAAAAACCTATTGGGCCGAAAAGATGAATATTGATCCTAAAAAGATATTTTCAGTAGCGGTTATGCCGTGTACGGCAAAAAAATATGAATGTGAACGCGACGATACTATGGCCGCCTCCGGCTATCAGGACGTAGATGCGGTCATTACAACACGGGAATTTGCGAACTATATCCATCAGGCAGGTATTGAATTTAATGCACTGGAGGAACAGGAGGCAGATTCTCCGCTCGGTCCGTATTCGGGAGCAGGAACGATATTCGGTGCAACGGGCGGCGTTATGGAAGCGGCTTTGCGTACCGCCTACTTTTATATAACGGGAAAAGAACTCGCCGCGCTTGACTTTTATCAGGTAAGAGGGCTTGCCGGTATTAAAGAGGCAAAAATAGATATTGAAGGAACTGAAGTCCGCGTTGCCGTTGTCAACCAGCTCGGGAATTTACCTGAGTTTTTGGAAAAGATAAAACGCTCAATCAAAGCGGGAGGCGAACCGCTCTATCATTTTGTCGAAGTGATGGCATGCCGCGGCGGTTGTGTCGGCGGCGGCGGGCAACCCTACGGCTGTACCGACGAGGTGCGTAAACTGAGGGCAGCAGGTCTTTATACCGATGATGAAAAAGCCGTGATACGGACATCGCATAATAATCCGTATATCAAGCAAGTTTATAGCGAATACTTGGAACAGCCGAACTCCGAGAAGGCGCACCGCTTGCTGCATACTCATTATCAAAGCAGAGAACCGTATCATTTTAACGACTAGACGGATTCCTTAAATGTATACACGCTTTCGTGAATATGCTATACGTATGCGTAGGAAATCTCAAACGAATTGCCTATGTTTTGAGTTGCCTATGTTTTTAGCGGAATCCTAAAATGTGGTATCATAAGGAGTGTATAATGAAAAAACAGCATACTGCAATTTTTTTGTTTTGTTTTACGGCTGTACTGCTTTGCGCCGGGGGCAAAAAAGAGCCGGCAAAAACTGCGCCAGCAGAAACCGGACATAATGCAGAGGCATATACCGTTAAGGTAGCCGTCCCCGCTAACGCCCCTGCAATTTGTATTGCTAAAATGGCGGCGGACAACCCTCTGTTTTCCGAAAAAGCGGCGACGGAATATGAGGTGCTGCAAGCGCCGGACACACTGCAAGCGCGGCTTATTTCGGGCGAGGCGGATATTGCTATTGTTCCCTCCAATCTTTCCGCCGTTTTATACGCAAAGGATACCGATATCCGTTTCGCAGGGGCTGTCGTTTGGGGCATCTTATACGGACTTACCTCCGAACCCATCAACTCAATTGAGGATTTAAAGGGAAAAACGCTGCTAACCTTCGGGAGAGGGCTTACGCCGGATATAACCGTACGGACGCTTTTAAATGCTTACGGTCTTATCCCCGACAAGGATGTAACCTTCAATTATGTGCAATCAGGTCAAGAGGCGGCGACGGCTTTTATCAGCGGTAAGGCCTCATGCGCTATTTTACCTGAACCGGCTGTCAGTATGATTTTAACCAAAAAAACCGAAGCAAAGGTATTCCTCGATGTACAGGCTGCATGGAAAGAAAAAATCGGCGGCGGCAGTTCCTATCCTCAAGCGGTTGTGGTAATACGGAAAAGTCTTATCGACAATCATCCCGACTACGTAAACAACTTCTTAATGGAATTGGAAAAATCAATCCTATGGGCAAAAGAGAACCCCAAGGAAGCGGGAGAAGCAACTGCAAAGCTGCAAAAAGGTATTCAGGCGCCGCTTATTGCAAAGGGAATAAGCCGGATGAATATGCAATTTATCAATGCCGGACAAACGCGGCCGGCGCTGGAAAAATATTTTTCTATTTTGTACAAGGCTAATCCGAAATTTATCGGCGGAGCCATGCCTCAGGATGATTTTTACTACACCCCTTCAAAAGAGCGGTAAAAACAGGATTAAGACCGTCTACGGGCTTTGCGGTCTTGCTGCAGGGCTCGGAATATGGCAGATAACGGCTGTGCTCATTGCGCAGCCGCTCATTGTGCCGAAACTTGAGGCAATAGCTTCCGCTACGGTTGCTATTCTTGCCGATGAAAAATTTTTTTCAACCGTTGCGGCAACGCTTTTACGTATTGCGGCAACGATCGGTATCGACACCCTTATCGCTTTTATACTCGGTATTGCAGCCGGTATATCCTATCGGATTGAAGCGGCGCTGAGTCCTTTTGAAACCGCCATGCGCGCTGTCCCGACAATGGGTGTACTACTCCTATCGCTGATATGGTTTAATTCCGAAATTACCCCTATTTTTGTTGCGAGTCTTATTGCCTTGCCGCTGCTGTACCGCGGTGTAGTAAACGGCGTAAAGAATATTGATGACCGCCTTATTCAGATGTCGGCGGGATTCCGTGTTCCTTTTTTACGCAGACTCAAACAGCTGTACATTCCTTCAATACGGCCGTTTACGCTTACCGCATATTCTGCGGCGCTGGGATTGCTGGTAAAAGTAATGGTTACTGCCGAAGCGCTCAGCCAGCCGCGGAAAGGTATCGGCACGGAGTTTCAAATTGCGCGCGCACAACTGGATACGGCAACGATTTTCGGATGGGCAATTATCGTGATTATCTTTGCCGGTCTTATGGAGCAAGGCGCTAAAAGGATTCTTTCTCTTAGCAACCCTCATAAACCGGTACATTTCGACACAGAGCGTAGCCGAGAAACGGCAGGTATCGAACCGGCTGCACAAATAAATACGGCAGAAGACTTAAACCTAACGGATACTGCCGGTTCCGGCAAACAAGCGCCTAAAATACACATTGAAAATATCTCTTTCAATTTTGAATCGGTTCCTATTTTTACATCCTTTTCACTTGAAGTAAAACCTGCGCAAATAAATTATATCTTCGGCCGCTCAGGAAAAGGAAAAACAACACTGCTTTTTTTAATCGCTGGTTTTCTGCATCCACAAAAAGGGAAGATACGAATTTCACCTCCCGATGCAAAAATCGGGTTTGCCTTTCAAGATCTGCGGCTTGTTCCGCATCTTACTGCAGAAGAGAATATCCGCTACGTTTTACCGCCGGATTACGATGTGGAAAAAGCGCGGCGCATTGCGCAACAGTATCTGCATTTCTTTGGTCTGCAAGGTTTTGAGCATTTTTTACCGGCGGCGCTTTCAGGCGGTATGCAGCGGCGGGTAAGCTTGGCACGGGCGCTTGC
>CAUVKE010000018.1:0-10336 GCA_963552415.1 uncultured Treponema sp. | reverse complement strand
AAAAGATCGCTTGACGACAAATCTTTATGCCGTTTGCAGGATTCACATGCACATGTCCAGCTACCGTCTGTAGCACATGAAAGAATACGAGCCGTTTCCAATGCGGCAGTGAGTTTACCGCTTGCTTCCGGCCCTGCAAAGAGCAATGCCGGCGGTACTTTGCCCTGCTCCAACTCATCACTGAGTAACTGAATAACCGGCTGTCCGAGTACATTTTCAAACATATACCCTCTCTCAGGGCAATCGTATCAGACCATTTTTTAAATCTCCCCGCAAAATCAGGAGGCCGTTCAAGCAGAGCTGCCATGGATGGCAGTGGTTCCATGCAGAAGCGATGTTTTATGCACGCATAAAACTCGCTTTCAACTGCTGTACACGGATGTACAGCAGTTGAAGATGGTTCAAATGCTTGCCCAACCTCCTGATTTTGCGACTTATATTTATTCGTCTGATGCGTTTGCCCTTCTCAAAAAAAATGAAGCGCAAAATTTTAGACAAAATTTCGCACAAGTGGCAAGTAACCGTTCAAATATTTTCAGTACGGTTGCCATGGTACTTTGCACCTTAGATGCCGTTTGTGATTATCTGTAGGACATTGTCGCTGTCTACCGGAAGGGGAATCAGTATCCGTACAATCATGCTGCGGGCAACCAGTGCATCGATATTAAAAAACGGTTGCAGCTGCAGAAGAGCTACTAGAATAATAAGGACAATATATGCTTCAAATAAGCCTAAAAAGAATCCGAGCGCATGGTCAAGGCTGTTTAAAATTTCATTATCGAACACTGCGGAGATCAGCATTTGCAGCAGTTTAACGGCAATAAACACGACGATAAATATCATAAAAAAAGCGATCAGCTTCATTGCCGTTGGAGAAAGTCCGCTCACCCTTGTATGCAAAGAAAGCGGACGATAAAACCAAAAGGCTACCGCGATTGCCAATAAAAAAGCCGCCATTGAAAAAAACTCGTCGACAAAACCCCGAACGGTAACTTTAATGATGACAATAATGCTGATAATCAATAACACCATATCAAGTATATTTATGCTCATTCTGTTATCCATTGTTGTAAAAGATGCGCAATTTTAAGTGCAGGTTTTTCATCGGCAAGAGCAGCTGATGCTTGAGCCATCGCTTGTAACTCATGAGGATTTTCTAAGAGCCGCGTTAGAATACTGCAAAGCATATCCGGCGTTGTATCTTTACCGGAAAGAGTGATTGCAGCTCCTTGTTCGGTAAAAAAATCCGCATTTTCAATTTGATCGCCGCGGCTGCTGCCTTTTTCGAGCGGCAATAAAAGCATCGGTTTTCCTGCTGCTGCAGCTTCCCAGATGGTATTGGCGCCCGCGCGCGACATCACAAGATCGGCTGCAGCGAGAACATCCGGCATTTGCTCAACGATAAACGGAAACGGTTTATATTGACTGCTCAAATCAGGACGTTCTTCCTGTAACCGTTTTTTAATCCGCTCCCCTTGTGCACGGTGCTGAGCGCCGGTTTGGTGCACAACAAAAAAAGACTCGGCGAGAAAGAGGATTGTTTGCTCTACCAGTACATTGATCTGAAGTGCACCGAGGCTTCCCCCCTGTATAAACAGGATCGGCTTATCCCCGGTATATTGAATAAATGCTTTTCCTGCGTCTGCATTTGCTTCGTAAAAACGCATTCTCACGGGATTTCCGGTAACGGTAATTTTCCGCTGCACTGCATTTGGAAAAAAACTTGTTGTTTTTGTGTATGAAACAAAAATGTGAGCGGCAAATCGGGTGTTTATTTTTGTGGCAAGTCCGGGAGAAAAATCACATTCATGCGTAACAACCGGAATCTTGAGGCACCGCGCTGCAGCACACGGCGGCACCGACACAAAGCCACCTTTAGAAAACACGAAACTGGGCTTTAATCTTAAAAGGATAATCAGCGAAGCAAAAAAACCGCCGATTATCTTAAAAACATCGATGAGATTTTCAAAGCTGAAATACCGGCGGAGTTTTCCTGCCGGTATTCCGTAAAAAGGGATATCCGCACCGCATACATAGGATCGATCGGTACCGTTGTTAGAACCTATCCAGATAATCGGTATCCCCGTTTCTTTTTTAAACACTTCTGCGACGGCAATACCGGGAAAGATATGCCCCCCCGTACCGCCGCTGGTAAATACGACACAGCTCATAACTGGAAAAGTATATCAAAAAAACGACCGGCATACAATGATAAAAATACCGCCGGTATGCTGTAGAATTAGATTTATTCGTTTAGTACGCTCACCTTAAACCTATTTGCTTTAAAATTGAGATACCAATCAAGCATAAAAAGTTTTAGTCTTCCAAAATATTTTTAGTTTTTTCTTGCGTTTTATCCAATTCTATGGGATACTAAAAAGAGAGTATATTCTACCGGTGCTTGAGTACAAGCGTCCAAGTACTATATTCAAAGGCAACCGCACTGGAATTATTTCAAGCGGTTGCCTTCCTTGTGTGTGAAATTTTCGATAAAATTTCGCACACTTTATGTTACAAGAAGGGTAAATGCATCAGATAAATAGGTAAGAATCGCAGAATAACTGAGGAAGGGCAACCATTTGAACCGCAAAGAGGTTCAACTCTGGTTGAACAGCCTCAGTTATTCTGCGAGGTACTAAACCCACAGTCTGATGCGTTTACCCAAGCGCGGAGGGTTACCTGTATGTTATTAGTTGGAAACGGTATGCTTATCACCCGCGATCCGAACAAGCCTTTTATCGAAAACGGCTGTGTTTGCATTGAGGGAAGTTCAATCAAAGAGGTCGGCGCCGATGCCGAATTGCGGGCAAAGTACCCCGCAGCGGAATATATCGATGCAAAAAAGCGGTGCATCATGCCTGCCTTTATTAACACGCATCATCATATCTATAGCGCTTTTGCCCGCGGCATTGCGTTAAAAAATTACAATCCGCAGAATTTCTTGGACATTTTGGAAGGGCTGTGGTGGCATCTTGATAATAACCTTCTTTTAGAGGACACAAAATACAGCGCTTACACGACGCTGATCGACTGTATTAAAAACGGCGTAACGACGGTTTTTGACCATCATGCAAGCTACGGCGAAACAACGGGGAGTCTTTTTACCCTTGCGGATGTCGCCGAAGAGCTCGGGTTGCGGGTGAACCTTTGCTATGAAGTTTCCGACCGGAACGGCGAGGCTGAGATGAAAAAGGCGGTTGCCGAAAATGCCGAATTTATCCGCGCTTGTCAAAAAAAGAAAAACCCCAAGCAAGCGGCGATGATGGGGCTCCATGCCGCATTCACCTTGTCGGATAAAACACTCGAATATTGCGCTTCTCAGCTTCCGGCGGGCGCCGGGTACCATATCCATGTTGCGGAGGGTATGTCCGATGTGTTCGATTCGGTGCAGAAACACGGGAAACGGGTTGTACAGCGCCTCTACGATTTTGATATCCTCGGTAAAAACACCTTTGCCGTGCACTGTATCCACATCAATCCTTTGGAAATGGATTTATTGAAAGAAACCGATACGATGGTCGTGCATAATCCCGAATCGAATATGGGTAATGCGGTCGGCTGTCCGCCGGTGTTGGAAATCTTTAAGCGCGGCATTTTGATCGGGCTCGGTACGGACGGATATACGAGCGATATGCTCGAATCGTACAAGGTTGCGAATATCCTGCACAAGCACAACACCTGCGATGCCACCGCCGCATGGACGGAAATCCCCGAAATGCTGTTTACCAATAATGCAAAGATTGCCGCGCGGTATTTTGACGGTGAACTCGGCGTCCTTAAAGCGGGAGCGAATGCTGACGTAATCGTTACCGACTATAACCCGCTGACTCCTCTCCATGCCGATAACGCGAACGGCCACATCCTGTTCGGTATGAACGGCCGTAATGTGGTAACCACTATCGCAGCAGGCAAGGTGCTGATGAAAGATCGCGTTGTTACCGTCGCCGACGAAGAAGCCGTCTTTGCCAAAGCACGGGAAGTCAGCGCCGCCCTGTGGAAGAGGTTGTAGATAAAGAATAAAACTTGTTAAAGGAGGTAATATATGAGTGAAAAATATGTAGATGGCCTTTCCGCTATTCCTCAATCAGGGCGAAAAAGTTTTTGGTCTATCACAATGGTATGGACAGGTTTTATATTTGTTGTGATAAGCATGATGGCCGGAGGAGGTATGGCGGCCGGCTTACCATTTAAAGATATTCTTTGGGTAACTTTCTTTGGTAACATTATATTAAGTATCGTTGCGATACTTATCAGTATTATAGCCGCACATACGGGACTGAGTTTTGCATTAATGAGCCAATTCAGTTTCGGAAAAAAAGGTTCGCGGCTAGCCGCTCTTTTTGTTCCTGTAATAAATCTGGGATGGTATACTATTCAATCCGCAATATATGGTCATCTAATCGCCCTTATTTTCGGTGTACAGGACAGTATTTGGGAGCATATATTAATGATGTTATCGGCTCTCGTAATGGGTATATTTGCATTATTAGGCTTTGAAGCGCTGACAATTTTGGGCTTTGTTGCTATTCCTGCAATTATATTTTTGTCTATCGGCACTGCATCAAAAGCGATTATCCATGCGGGCGGATTACAAGCCATAATGGCGATTGTACCGAAAAATCCTATCAGTTTCAGCGCGGCCGTAACCATAACAGTCGGAACGTGGATATTTTCAGCTTCAACTTGTATTGCAGACTTTATGCGCTATGCCCGTAATATACGGGAAGCAGTCGTAAGCTCGGCTTTGGGACTCATCGTTGGTAATAGTTTACTGATAATCTGCGGAGCATTAAGCGCCTATGCTTATAACGATAGCGATTTACCGAATGTACTATTAACGATGGGGCTTGTGGTACCGAGCATTATTCTAATGACAACGAATATATGGACAACAAACGGCGGTAATTTATTTTCGACCGGAATAAATCTTGCCCATACTTTTCATACAAGCAGTAAGAAGGCCACAGCCTTTGTTCTTATCTTGTCCATGATATTAACTTTGATAAAACCGCATGAGATCGGCGCTTTTTTCGTATTTTTAAATTTCTTAGGTACGGTTATCCCGCCTTTACCCGGGATTATGTGTGTTGATTACTATATCCTTAATAAACGAAAATATAATGATATTTCTATGGAAACGTTAAAAGATTGGAATATCATTGCATGGATTTCATGGATATGTGCAGCTGTTGCTGCTCGCTTCATACCTTTCGGCTATATGCCAATCAACGGCATTATCTGCGGAGGTGCTATCTATTTTTGTTTGATGAAAATATTTAAGGTACATACTTATACGGTTTTAAATGATATGGATAGGGGGGATATTCATGAACGATAAAAATATTACAGTCTATAAGATTTTAGCATGGATCGGAATTATTCTGATGGGTGTTGCTTCTTTTTTGGCTTGTCTCGGTAATACTTCTGCTATGGTTATGGCTGGAAATGTAATATTAATCCTTAGTATTATTATAACAACATGGGGATTTACTTATTGGCGTCCATAAGGAGAAGTATGTTTAATTAATTGAATAGAAGATGCAGAAAGGATGATCTTATGGTTAAAGAGTATCGAATTATGTCTGCCGCCATGATGGATGAACGAGAAAAAGGTTCTCACCAAGCAAAACTTGAAACCGCCGAAATCTTAAAGCGACTTGGTGATCCTATTCAAAAGATAGTGCAAGTTACCGGTCTCACTGAGGAAGAGGTAGAAAAAATTCATCTTTAATTATGAATTCATAATTATGAATGCCGGTATTCACAAGAGTATGCATCTGAGGAATATCGGGATTATGTATACAAACGGAGCAGTTATTCACACTGCAATTGTATCGAATTTACGATGATACAAGGGAGAAAATAGAGTATGAGTGATAGAATGAACCCGATACCATTCAAGAATTTGATGGAATGGATTAGAACGGAGTATCAAACCGAGGGGACGATTTTCGGCGTTAAAAAACTGTACCGCGCCGATTCCAAACGCTATTTGGAGCTGTTCGGGCAACGGTTTGAAAACCCGCTCGGACCGGCTGCGGGGCCGCACACACAGTTGGCGCAAAATATCGTCGCTGCGTATGCTGCGGGCTGCCGGTTCTTCGAGTTAAAGACTGTGCAAAAGTTAGACGGAGAAGACCTGCCGGTTGCAAAGCCGTGTATCAATGCGGCGGATGAAGGCTACAATGTCGAATGGTCTACCGAGCTGCGCGTACCGCAGGCTTTTGACGAGTACGTAAAGGCGTGGTTTGCGCTTAAAGTGATTTCGCAGGAATACGGTCTCGGCAGCCCCGACGGTTTTATCTTTAACATGAGCGTCGGCTACGACCTTGAAGGGATTAAGACCCCGAAAGTTGACGCCTTCATCGAAGGAATGCGGAACGCCTCGAATACGCCGGTGTGGAAGGAATGTACCGATTACCTTTTGAGCCATACCGATTTGTTCCCGTCCGTGTCGGAAGCCTTCCTCCGCGGATTGCCGACGCAGGTGTGTACCTCGATTACGCTTTCTACCTTGCACGGCTGTCCGCCTGCCGAAATCGAACGCATCGCGATGTACCTCATCACGGAAAAACACCTCCATACCTATATCAAGTGTAACCCCACGCTGCTCGGCTACGAGTTTGCCCGCGACCGTATGAACAAGATGGGCTATGAGTACGTTCAGTTTGACGATCATCACTTTAAAGATGACTTACAGTTCAGCGATGCGGTACCCATGCTTGAGCGTTTGCTGCAGGAGTCTGATAAGCGCGGACTGATGTTCGGGGTTAAGATTACCAACACCTTCCCCGTAGACATTGCCCGCGGGGAGCTGCCCGGACAGGAAATGTATATGTCGGGACGGTCGCTGTTCCCACTGTCTATCGCCGTTGCGCTGAAACTGTCGGAAGTCTTTAACGGAAAGCTCCGTATTTCCTATTCGGGCGGCGCGGATTACTTTAACATTGCCGATATTTACGAAACGGGGATTTGCCCCATTACGATTGCAACAACGATTTTGAAGCCGGGCGGATATGCCCGTTGTCAGCAGCTGGTTGGCGAGTTGACAGCCAAGCCGTTTAACAAGGATTTTTCCATCAACGTGGAAAAACTGCGCCGCCTTTCAAATGCCGTCGTTGAAAACCCGCGCCATCGTAAATCGGTCAAGCCCGAAGCGTTCCTCAAGATTCCTGCAAAGGTGCCGCTTGCCGACTGTTTTGCCGCTCCCTGTATTTCCGGCTGTCCCATCAATCAGGATATCCCCGCCTATATCAGGCTGACCGGCGAGCAAAAATACGAAGAAGCGCTCCGTGTTATCATCGATAAAAACCCGCTGCCGTTCATCACCGGTACGATCTGTAATCATCGCTGTATGACCGGCTGTACGCGCAATTTCTATGAAGATCATGTGCATATCCGTGCTGTTAAACTCGAAGCGGCGCGCCATGCAATCGAAACTTTGAAGCAAAACCTAAAGGCGCAAAAACCGGCGCAGAAAAACGGAGCGAAGGTTGCCGTTATCGGAGCCGGTCCTGCCGGTCTTGCCGCCGCTTATTTCTTAACCCGCGACGGAGCTGACGTTACCGTGTTTGAAAAAAAAGCGCGCGCCGGCGGTATCGTGCAGTATGTCATCCCTGAATTCAGAATCCCTGCCGCGTCGATCGGGCAGGATATTGAGCTTGCATCCTCTTTCGGCGCCTCCTTCATATATAACAGCGAGCAGCGTTCCGTTGAAGCGCTGAAAAAACAGGGCTTTACCCATGTTGTGTTTGCCATCGGTGCGTGGAAGCAGAGTGCGCTGGCTTTGGAAAAAGGCGCGGCGGCAAATGTTATCGAATTCCTTGAACAGGCGAAGCAAGCGCCCGAAACGCTCAAGCTGGGGAAAAACGTCGTGATCCTCGGTGCGGGAAACACTGCGATGGATGCCGCCCGCGTTGCGAAGCGTACGAAGGGGGTTGAACATTCCTTTATCGTATACCGCAGAACCAAGCAGTTTATGCCTGCCGATGCGGAAGAATTGGAACTCGCTTTGGAAGACGGCGTTGAATTTAAAGAACTGCTTGCGCCTGTTTCGTACGAAAACGGAATTTTGCACTGTGAAAAGATGAAGCTCGGTGAACGAGGCGCAGACGGCCGGCAAAAACCGGTACCTTCAGGTGAGTTTGTAGACATCCCCGCCGATACCGTAATCGCATCTATCGGTGAAAAAATCGACACCGATCTCTTTGCGGAATCCGGCATTGCGCTGGACGGGAAAGGAAGGGCGCAATACAATCCCGCTACGTTTGAAACGAATGTGAAAAATGTATATGTCATCGGGGATTGCGCCGCGGGGCCTGCCACGGTTGTACAGGCTATTGCCAATGCAACCAAAGCGGCAAAGGCGATTATCGAGTCGGTAAAAGCTGACGCATGGACGGCGCAGTTTACATCGCTGAACTACAACCCCGTTACCGAATCGGCGTATTCAAAGCGGGCGATTTTAATGCCGATGAACCTTGCCGCCTCCGACGGCGTTGCAAAAGAAAGCGTCCGCTGTTTGGAATGCTCGACTGTCTGCGAATCCTGCGTCGATGTGTGTCCGAACCGCGCGAACCTTGCGCTCACGGTACCCGGTATGCGTATGAAGCAGATCGTCCACGTGGACGGTATGTGTAACGAATGCGGCAACTGCGCAACATTCTGCCCCTACGAGAGCGCTCCGTACAAGGATAAATTCACGCTGTTTCACTCGGAAAAAGATTTCCTCGACAGCACGAACGAAGGATTCCTCTATCTTGATGATGCGCGCAGCCGATGCAGAGTGCGACTCTCCGGAGAAGTCCGCGACATCACGCTTGCAACGGAAACCGTTATGCCTAAAGAACTCTTGCAAATTATCAACACGGTAAAAACGCAGTACGCATATTTGCTGTAAAGTCAGAGCCGAGCGTTAAAAAAATGAAAAGGCAACCGTATCGAAAGATGCGGTTGCCTTTGTTTCAAGAGCCGTTTACCTGTGAGACAATCTCCAAGTCCTCGCCTTATTTGATTTCACCGCGTTCAACAGAGAATTTTCCCTCTTTCTTTTTCGCTTCAACTTTTATATCCCCGATGGGATTCCATGCTACGGCAAAAGTGATTGTCGGACTGAATTCATAATATTTACGATGGCCGCTATTTTTTAGCTGAGGTTTAATTTCACAGTTGAATTTTAATGTCCAATCTTTGAGATAGTGGGTTAAACCGATATCAAGCGATTGCAGTTTAAACCCCGATGTTTCTCGTTTTGTTTTATCCCAAAAATAAAACGATTGAGCTAAATCAGTGAATACATTGGTATTTCCGGGGATAACAACAGGAAGATTCAAGGGCTTTTGAAAATACCGCGCAATAATATCATTTCTGCTTGATGAACCGAAAGAAAAATCCCAAAATTCATGGATATTAAAAATGATCTTAGGCGCAAACGTAAAATAGCTATCGGTAATACGAACTAAATTAAACTGTAAAGTCGACGATAATCCCAGCTGTACTTTGATACGATTTTTCCATGCATAAATAGTAAAAGGGGACGATGTATTAGAAAATGAAAAGCCCAATGCAAAAGGAATAAATCGTTTTTCCGTGCCGTCCAATACCCAACCGCTTCCCGGCACAAGCTTTTGCGGCACTTCTCTACTTTGGGTGTAGAAGGCGGAAAGATATCTCCACCCCAAGGTAATATGCAGCCGGTCGCTGTCCTTGTCTTCGACGTTGTAGGTGTACGTTTGGGTAATCCTTATATCATAAGGCAGTATCCACGTCAAATCCATTTTTACGGGATCCCAAAACCATTTTTTTGCTGCATTTTCTTTTTCAAACAACTTACTTGAAGCCGTAAATGTCCCATAGAGAAAAGACAGATTCAACGAAGTAGTATAGGCTTGCAAAAGAGGCGGTAAGTTCGTAGAAAAAGTAACCTTTTGCGTATACTTTTCCGCAAGTACGACTCCGAATACTGCCGAACCCGTATGTGTGGTAATAAACTCCTTATTCCACTTTACACCAAACATTTTCCATTTTGGATTGTCATACGTGCCGGTAAACGCATTTTTTGCTAAAATTTCCGTAATGCTCCAGCCGAACGATACCGGTTTAAATAAATCGGTGTACGCAAAAGGATTAACGGTTACCGAGTTTTCATTTTTAAGCGCATACACATTCGCTTTAAAGTTGTTCAACTCTAAAATAGGCTTTCTGCTTTCATCCCGTGTCCACGGATGCCGCTGATAGTTACCGGAAATAATCAGATTGCTCGAAAGAGAAATAAGATTTTGTGAATATGAAAACGCCCCTTTTAAAGCAGCGCTCCCTTTTAGCTGATAATATCTCG
>CAUVKE010000017.1:0-10348 GCA_963552415.1 uncultured Treponema sp. | reverse complement strand
CCATCCCAAGATATCGGCTTTTACTTCTTCTTTGTTGGTCTCATTTAAGAGTTCGTGTCGGGCGGTTTCGTATAGTTTTAACGTTACGTCCCGTATTCCGATATCCTGATAGATGCGGGAAAGGTTTTTTAGCGTTTTGCCTCCGTTGGAAACGGGGTCTTCCGAACCGGCGGTAATGAGAATGGGTAAATCAGTTGGTATACCTTTTAAAGCTTCCTGCGTATGGAGCCGTTTTAAACCCCGCATAAAATCCTGAAAAAAGCCTGCTGTGCAAATAAATCCGCAGTATTCATCATCGATATATTTTTTTACTTCTTCTTCATCTCTCGAAAGCCAGTCAAAGACAGTATGCGGATTTTTAAGTCTGCTGTTATACGAGCCGAAAATCAATACATTCATAAACTTGGCGGGGAACTTTCTGCCCTTGAATACACAGTTGATATTTGCAAGCATTGAAGCAACTGATACGCTTGGATTGGGGCCGGCAGAACCGATGAGAACAGCCGCCTTTACCGTTGTACCGTATCGTTCGATGTATTCTTGCGTTACAAAGGAACCGAACGAATGCCCCACAATAATGACGGGAAGTGCGGGATACTGTTTTTGTATCTCCGCATTGATTTCCTTTTGGTCGTCAACAACGCGCCGGAATCCGTCTCCGTCGGCAAGGTAGCCCATTAAGCCGCTTTTTGCACCGGTTTTTCCGTGCCCGCGGTGATCGGGGGCAACGACGGCGAACCCGCTTTTGCATGCCGCCTGTGCAAAATCATCATACCGGAGGGCATACTCCGCCATTCCGTGCACGATATGGAGCACTGCTTTAGGCGCTTGTTCCGGAAGCCATGTATACACGGCAACGGAAGCGCCGTCGCTCATTGTTCGGTATGCAGGCTGCATCGCTTATCTCCTTTTTGTCTTACCACGTTTCACGGCAGGCAGTCATAATGCGCAAGGCGCGGTTGTAGTGTACTGCCTGCGGTTCATGTGTTTTGTCTGCTTCGGGGCAGGGATCAATCCGTTCTTCTTCCAGTTCATCAATCCGTGTGAGCCTGCCATGTATGTAATCGGTCAGGACTTCCTGCGTAGCTTCAAGCCGCATCAGCATTGCGCCGAAGCGATGATCCAACACTTCAGAACCGAACGCGCGGCACTCCTCTGTCCACACCAATCGTCGCGCCTTTGCCATTTCGGTCAAAGCGGCCTTTAACGGTTCTATCTTGTTTTCGATCAATGCCTGCAACGCTTTTTTATCCGCTTTTTTATATGCTTCCCAAATATCCAACGGAAGCCGCCACTTATAGTCAAGCGTTTTCATCATCAATGAATAAAATTCGCTAATGCGCTGCAGTAAAGGATTATCCGTATTGGCTGCGTCTTCGGTAAAGGCTTTCTCAAGTTTTGTATAAACTGCATCCATATCGGTTGTCAACGTTCGTATGTAATGCAGAAACTTTGAACCGAGCGGATCCTGATATAACAGATACTTCGACGGCGTTATATCATAATCGTTCCCGGTTGTTCCTTCAAATAAATCCGGTTCGCCCTGCCGCATCCATTCGTCAAAATCCATGCCGGTATAGAGCTCTAAATACTGTGAAAATTCTGCCTTTTGATATTCAGCATTGCAGTCAAGATAGGCGAAGAGTACCAAGCCGAACATACAGGTATAGAGCGGAGCCTCGCTGCCGTCATCGCTCCAAGAGGTAGCGATAACTTCCTTGATTCTTTCTTTCCGGCACGCGGCAAGAGCTGCAAGCGTTGTTTCGAGGGTTTTCTTATGATGCGGTATAAAGCCTGTCCAGCGCCATGCGCCACCGGCAAACATAGTCTTTTTTGCCATCGAGCGGAACAGTTTCAGTTTATCTTGGTAATGTTTGAATGAACTGTTATAGTAATCCCAGTACATCAATCCTATATGATCGGGAATAGTCGGTACGCTGTCGTTTTTGTTGTTGGAATAACGATTCAAGAACATATCATCCCAAACGATAGGCTTAAATCCGTATTCTTTACAAAGGGTTTGCATAAAGGATAGATGATCTTGCATAATATCCGATCTGCTTTTAAGACCGTTCTCATCTAAATAGCGGCCGCGGCCGAGATTATAAGCTTCGTCCATACCGATATGGATAATATCCGTAGAAAAAGCCTTGCGCAGCGACGCAATCATCCGCGTGAGCAATGCTTGAACCTCCGTATTACCGATGTTCAAAACATTATCAATATCCTTGTATTTGTATTCGATCGCTTCCCACATAAAATATTGATCGACATGAGCAAGGGTTTGAATGCACGGCACCAACTGTACATCGAACAACTGTGCATAGCGGTCAAGTTCCTGTAAATCTTTGATGGAATATCGTCCCCGTAACGCACCGAAATAAGGATCACCTTCAACTTCGTATACATCTTCCATGTACAGCATAAACCACGAATGCCCCATAAAGGCCATTTCCCGAATAAATTGTTTTAGCATATCAACATGAGCAACCGCATTACGGGAAAGGTCAAGCATTAATCCGTTTTTTGTAAAAACGTGTATCGTTTGGAATTCCAATAAACGTTGTGCATCCGGCTGTGAATAGAGCAGAGAATCTTCGATCGTTTGACTTTTGAGCAGCAGCATCGACAGCGCAAAATAAAAATGCGGTGTAGAGTCCGCTTCAATTTCGCATACGCCGTTTCTAAATGTCGCTGAAATTTCGGCACTCTTCATTTTTTTAAACATAACAGGAATACCGTCTTCGCTAATCCTCAGCGGATAGCTTTTCCTCAGTTCCGCTACTGCGAGCGTCATTTTTTTGTTAAGACCAGATAAATCGAGTTTTAATGGTTTTGTTATCGTGCGCATATTTTATCCTTGTAGAAATAAGGTTAAGGGAAACCTCTAAAAATTTTAGGTTTTAGAGGTTCTAAATAGTAAATTGCATTATACCACAATTGTAGAGAAATGATAACGTAAATTTCTTGTAAAAGGAAGACTTTTAAAAAATTACTAACGAAGGTATAATCAATCCGTTATACCAAATATAAGAATTCGGAGGCAGGTTGCTATGAAATGTATTATCGATAAAAGTATCGTTGGACTTGGGATTAAAAGTATTGTGATCGGCATTGCAAAAAATATAGACCCGCACGCGAAATTATCCGATTCGTTCCTAAAAAAGCAAAAAAAGATGGAAGATTGGGCATTACAATGCGATGTTGACGAGGTTTTGAATAATCCGATTACTCAAGGATATGCCGATTTGCTGCAAAGCGTCGGGCGCAGTATCAAAAAGTATCCGCCGACTGTTCCCGCATTTATCCGGAATATCCAACGCCGTGGTTCTATGCCGCACATCAATAGTGTTATCGATATCTACAATGTCGAATCATTACATTCGCTTTTGGCGATTGGCGGGCACGATCTTGATAAGATAAACGGACAGATAGAATTTACCGTCAATAAGGAAGCGGGTGTTTTTCTTCCGATTTCATCGACGGAGAAACACGTTGCCGAAACCGATTACGTATACCGCGACCCTAAAGGCATTATTGCATGGCTTGGGGTCCGCGATGGTGAAAATTATAAATTTGATGACGGAACAAAAAACGCAATTTTTATTATCCAAGGCAATGCCAATACTTCCGTGGAAATGCGTGTAGAAGCGCTTGAACGGATTCAAAGCGATTTAGCGGAGTGTATGCCTCAGCTGGAATTTGAGATACAGGTTATCGAAGGAGATTCTTTTACCGCCCCAGCCGGAACATAAGCGTTTTACCCCTAGTCATAATCAACGAAATATTTTCGAGGCCGGAAATCCCCTCCGCTGCCGAATAGATGATATTCTCTATATCTTCAATTCGGCCAAAATATTGAACTGCATATTTGGTTTGAGCGGCGGATTGATGTACTACCCGTATCATTTCGACTTTAGTTTGCAATTCCTTTCGGAATTTGCTCATCAATTTGCTGTCAGGGGTGTTGTTAATAGTAATCTCGTACCGAATACCTTGTGCGTAGTCCCGTATCAATGCTTTTTTTGCTTGATCGACGGCAACCCCCATTGCCTTAAACACTGTTGACTTTATCGCGTTTTGTGCTGCAGCTTCGGTACTTGCACGGTCGAATGTCTTGGGGCTGCTATAAGGCGCTGCGCCGAGTAATTCTCCCGTAGACGGATTGTACATTTTTAAGTTGACTTCCGCTTGACCGTAGTAACCGCCTGTTTCCCGGCCGCCCTGTACAAAACCGTCAACTTCAATATAAACATCCGCACCGAGTTTTTGTGCGATCCACTGCACAACCGAAAGATCTGCCGTTTCCGGTTCTTGGGCAAAAAGCGAAGCGCTGTCTGATTTCAACGCTTCTACTGCGGCATAATCGACTGCGCGATACCCATTGTCGAGTAGGTATTTATTTGCCATATTGACAGCGGATTTAGAAAATGCCTTTCCGTCTTTTGCCTTTTGGTTCGGTACAACCATATACAGCATACTATCGACATACTGCGTGATAAATTCGACATTATTCCCTTTCAATACGCTCTTTGTTTTTGCATCGAGTACTTCGGGACTCGATAGAATATTTCCGCCTTTTGCAGGATACGTACCGAGTAAATTGAGTGTTTGACGCACCTCTTCCATTCTTACCGGTACGGTGATCTCGCAATAGTATCCACGGAACGTTTCGCCGCGCCGCAAAATACGCATATAGTCCGTTTCAAGGTAGGTGTTCGGATTCGAACCTGCATAGAAAAGCGGGTGCAGTTTACCGCGGCTCTGCATTTCTTCCGTAGCTCCGATAAGGTCAATAATGGCAAGCTGCAATGTATTTGCTTTTGCTTGATTAAGCGCTTCCAAAAACGAGGAACCCTCTCCTGATCCTGAATAATAAGGATTAATCCCCGTGTATTGCGGCGTAGACGGTACAACGGTACATGACATCAAAAGTACTGACAGTAGGGCATATAGTATAATATTTTTTTTCATAGTTTTCTCCTCTTATGAATAAATACCGGATAGCACGAATACGCATTACTTTCCATATTTGTGCTTAGAATCTACCCGTTATTCCTATAAAAGCATAACAGTTTATGTGCGAAGATAAAATATCCCATGCATAAGTATTTACATTTTTGAGTCCGGGATCCGGGTTTAAACTGTTTGTTTGCAGTTTATCGGCTGCCCTTTGCGCGGTTAGCAAGTTATGCATATAACTGACTCCCACGCTGCTTCCTACCGTCCATTTCCGCGAAATAAAATAGTCCGCCGATACAAGAAGCCTCCCGCCAAGTTGCGTTGATGTTACCGCATGAGCTCTTGATTTTGATGAAGCAGTTTGTGCGGTAATCGATGTGCCCGAAAAACAGAATTGTAATTCCGGCGTAATCTTAAACCGAGATACATAGAAATTATAAACGCCGAGTCCTAAATATCCCGTTCCGAAAGGCCTAAGCCGCATTGGTTTCGCGTTGAGGACGGCAGATTCTCCGAGCGGTTGCTGTATAGCGTATTCATACCCAAGTAATACACTGAGGTAAAAGTTCGCTTTGTATGCTGCCCGTATGCCGAACGTAGGTTGAAGCCGTAGATATTCCGCTGAGTTTTTCGTCGTTACTCCGGTAACAGGAATAGTAACTCCCGCATATCCCTGCAGCAGAATATGGGAATTTAAAAGCTCTTTAACCGTATCGCCTTCGACAATCGGCTGGTCGGCATAGATCACTTTAGCGATGGAAAAAGTGTCATGTACTTTTGAAATAATAATCAGACCGGTTTCCGTTAGCGACTGTTTTCCGGCAACGGAGATATGTTTTTGAAGGATATATTCGTCTCCCTCATGTATACCGATATCTTTTCCAAGTTCAATTGTAACGGTATTGTTTTTACGATCAACGGCCAGTACTCCGCTTGCCAATGCAAATTCCGGCTCAAATTTAACAGCAGTATATACCGAACTTTCTAATGAATCGATTGCACTGTCAATGGCATCGGAGCGCCATTTGGCGATTTCTCTAACGGATAACGGTATAACCCGCTCTCCCGCCGAACCGGAAACGTCAAGAATGGATACCGCTCCTTCTATTCCGACTTCCCAGTATTTTTTTATAATGATTTTATCGTCAACTTCGATTTCTTCGATTATTAAGCGTTCATTATAAGCTGTAATTCGCGGAACAAATACGAGAAATGCGCCGGTAAGCCGTTCCCAATCGGTACGTGTAAAGGCTTCTTCGCCTGACAATACGGTTTCCGGAATTTCCGACTGATGTTCTTTCATTCCTTTGATTTTATCGATAAATGAGGCGATATTGTTTGAGTTGAGCCGGTATTGCATACCGATAACATTAAATCGCTTAAAAGAAGCGATGGTTCCAATGATCCGTTGATCTATTCTCGCAGCGACTTCGGAAGGAACATCTCCTGAATGAGAAAGTCTAAAAACGGCGATATCTTTTTTACCGCTTACCGCTTGAGCGGAGAGCGTAATTGTTAATAATAAATATGCGAGAGCGAGTATGTATTTTTTACAATAGGTAAACATAGCCCGTATACTAGCACAATCGATAATTTCGGCGCAAGTAGAACTTCTTTATAGGACAATGCGAAGCAAACTCAACGGTTAAACTTAGTGTGGACATACTTTTTATAGTATGCTATAGAAAAACATCGAAAAAGAACGCAGGGCTATTGCGGACTACCCGCTTTTGGTATTGCTTTAGTATACCTGTGTTTCATCTAAACGTATGTTAGGAGCTTAACTTATGAGAAAAAAATGTAATCTATTTGCCGTTTTACCAATGATGATTGCAATTGTTGCAGCATCAACCGCATGCCGTGCTATGAGTAGCCCACCTAAGGGAGGGGCACAGGGGAAAAAGTACATGGTAACCCTAACTTTTGACCAAAGCCGCGGACAGGTAACGGCATCCCCTGCAATTCCTGCAGATCGTAAACTGTCTGAGAATACTGAGGTTACTTTTACTGCGGCAGCACAGTCCGGTTATATAGTCGATACATGGACGATCAAAGGCGGTAAAACACTTTCAGGTGGTACGCAGGGAAGTGCAACTGCAAAGGTAAAAGTAACCGGTGATATAACGGTAAGCATTACCTTTAACGGAACCCATTACAACGCCAAAACCGGTATGGGGAGTGTAAATGGAATCCCGTTTACGATGAAACAAATAAAGGAAGCCAAAAACGAAACATTAGGCGGTCCTAAAGCTGAGCTTGACAATGAGGCGCATACGGTAAGCTTAACAGCCTATAAAATGGGAGAAACGGAAGTTACCCAAGAGCTGTTTACAGCGGTTACCGGTACTAACCCAAGCGTCTTTCAGGGGGATGCTCGCCCGCCTGCTGCAGGAGAAATGCCTGAAAAGAGGGCGGTAGACAACGTAAACTGGTACCAAGCGGTTGCATTTTGTAATTACCTCAGTATTAAGCTGGGGCGTGAACCCTGTTACAGCGTAACCGTTAATGGTACGCCGATTGATTTTGCTGCCTTGCCGTTTAAAGATATTCCTACAAGCGATAATGCCGATTGGAATAAGACAAAGGTTGATATGACTAAAAACGGGTTCCGGTTGCCGACGGAAGCCGAATGGGAATGGGCTGCACGGTTTGCTACCGACAATAACTGGTCAGGGACTAATGAGGAAGGGCGTATGAACGACTATGTATGGTATGCAGATAACTCAAGCGAAAAAACGCATGAAGTAAAAAAGAAAACGCAAAACGGCTATGAATTGTACGATATGAGCGGCAATGTTGCTGAATGGTGTTGGGATTGGAAAGGGGATAATACACCTCCTGGAGGAATCGATCCGCTTGGTGTAGCAGAAGAACACTCTCCTGACAAAGCCCGTGTGTTACGCGGCGGGGATTGGAAAAGCAGCAAGGGGAGCACAAAAGTGTTTAGCCGAGAACTGGCACAACCGGGCTTTGCTAAAGCCGGTAACACGTATACAGTTCCGAAAGAAAAACGGTCGCGAATAGGGTTTCGCATAGTATGCCGTTAGGCATCTTGATGGAATAGTTTCGCCGCGCAGAAGAATGGAGGTCAGAAGGCCATTTGAGCCCGCAAAGGCAAAACTCCGGTTGAATGGCCCTCATTTTTCTGCAGGGATATTCAAAAACGTTTTATACGTTTACCGTTAGGAAGGATTGCAATTATTATCCCCTTTTATTAGACTAACAGTGTATGAAGCATATTGTCGGCAGAGTAGTTGCATATACCGTTCTTTATTGTAGTGTTATTTTCGGTATTTTTGTTCTTCAGTTTACCAAAGGGCAAACTTTTTCTTTAACTTTAGGGTCTATGGCTGTAACGGGCAGACAGGAACGTACCGAAGCAGGTGAAACGCTCCCTCTTTTACCTCTTCATGTGGTCTCGAATGGACTGGATTTATATATTAGCGAACAAAATCCCGTTTATGCCATAGATGTAGCGGACACGATTTCTCCTTTGCGTATACTATCGTACCAATTTTATGAAACGGAAGCGCGTTTTTCGGTACACTGCTCTGATGATGTGGTTATTTCATTTTTTTCAGAAAAGCGGGGCGAGGTTGACAGCCTTTTAATTGAAGCCGTGCTTCCCGAAGGAATAAAAAAAGTATTACTTCCATGGAAGATTACTCAAAATGCCGGTATTGAGCGTGCCGACGGCAAGATTTTTGTGCGTTCCGGTAAAAAACAATATACGTTTACCGGTAGCTTCGGGTTTGACACGGATGGAGAAAATACGGCGGCACAATTAGAAGGACCTCATCTGGTACTCGCAAAGACACAGCCGATTGCTTCTTACAAGACCTATTTGCCGCTTGAAGAACTCGATATCACGACTATCCCATCGATGGTGCAGGCTTCTACGGAATCATATACGGCGGCGCTGAACAGTTTTTCTTCAGCAGTCATCCACGCGAGTACGCAGGCGCTTTCATCTAAACAGATAACGGAGAAAACGTTGACGGCGTATATTGCCGAAATGGGGCAGCGCGGCAAATTTGCAGGGGCGATGGAAACTGCCCCTGCTCAAACACTGGCGCGAAATCGGCGGACATATCTTTCAAATCCTTTTTACGATAATGTGCAGGAAACCCATGGAGGATTGGCTGCTGACGATACAAAAAAGAGAGAGTTGTATGCTGCCCTTATCGCGGATAATTCGCTTGAAATTTTTGAACAAGACGGCTTAATACCGTTTTTAACCGATCGCGGCTCTAGGCGCAGCATAGAAGGTTTATTCCGGCTGATAGGAAAGCTTGATACTGCGCAGCTTGATGCACGGCAGGCTGTAGGAGTCTTGGCAGTGTGGCTTGACTGTACGCATTACTACCCTGAGCAAAAGGCTTTGTTTGAAGATCTGCTGCCGTTGTGTGAGAAAAAAATTACCGAATCCCTCTTGCTGATTAATGAAGGCTTATATCTGAGCAATAACGGCACGTATATCGACAGCGCCGCCTCTTTAATTTCTGCGCACATACTGATGAGGTACGGAGCGGTGCAAGCTTCGGTATGGCAATCCGTTGCCCGTATGTTGATAACTTCTTTATTAAGATACTCCGGCGAATCGGCCGCTTTGCCGGTCGGCTTTACCGTAACTGGCAGTAAATCGACACAGCTTGTAATTACTGCCGATGATAGCGGCATACTGGATACCGGCACGCTCTATCCTTTGCTGAAGCCGGATAACAGATGGTATCCCCATGCTCAGTCGCTTGCGTTGCAGGCGGAGGCTGGCATTTGGGCGTGGACTTGTGCACAGAATATTGAGGTTTTGGAAAACACTTCAAAAACCTTAGTGTTGAGGATTCGCTTTCCCGAAGGACAATCTCACTATCTTACCTTGCACGGTATTCGGTCTTTCTATCGAATTGAAATGTATGGAATTCCGTTCAGGAGCGATGCCCGTTTTGAAATGTATAACTCCTCCGGCTATGCCTATAATGCTGGAAGTAAAATTTTATACTTAAAGATGAGGCATAAAAGCGAATACGAAACAATACGCCTTTCTCTCGGTTCGGCTCCACAGTCGACGCCGCCTGCACAACTGACACCTCCTGTGCAACAGGTACAGCCTGCACCCGCTACAAATACAAATGAAGCAGCATCTCCGGCTACGGTTCCTGAAGCCTCTGACACTACCGTATCCCCGGCTGCAGGTTCCGCTCCCCCTGCATCTTCCGTACAAACGCCGGAAACAGAGGAGCCTGGTTCGGTTCCGCAACCGGAAAATCCCGTTCAACAGGAGAATCCGGCTCAATCAGACGATGCAGAGTAAACCTGTTCCGAGACTTCCGTTTCCAATAAAAAATCGATGATATTTTTATGAATAACACCGTCTCTGCCGAAATCG
>CAUVKE010000016.1:0-10520 GCA_963552415.1 uncultured Treponema sp. | reverse complement strand
GAATCGTTGTAGGTAAGAGCGGCAAAACCGTTGGGGCAATATTTTGCTACATCGGCCATTGCCTGAAAAGCGCTTACCATTTTAGCATCGTTTAAGGGGGCCTTTCCCGACTGGTATGTCATACGGCCTTCGGCTCCGCCGACAAAGCCCGGTAATATGCCCATCATAAAGCATTCGTTAATATCCCATTCGTCGGCAAGTCCGTTGGCAATCGGTGTAATACCAGCCTTTTTCAGCTTATTGCAGGCTGCTAAGAAATCTTCCCACGTTTGCGGAACTGTGACACCGGCTTTTTTAAAGATATCTTTATTATAGTAGACAACTTGTACAATCGCGTTAAACGGAACGGCAAAGTTTCGTCCGTCGGCGGCTGTCCACGGCGCGCGGCTTCCTGCGGTAAAGTTCGACTTTAAACCGGGAATATCCGACACATCGGCAAAATAGCCGTCTGTTAACAGCTTTGCACCGGTTGCATATGATCGTGCATACATCAGATCGGGACCGGTACCGCTTTCAAGCTGAAGCCGTAATGTTGCATTGTAATCGACATTGAGCGTCGGTTTAAATTCGATTGTTACATTCGGCTTTACTTTTTTGTACTCTTTAAGCAGCGCAGTGATTTGTGCAACGTCATCGGTACGCCAAGACCCCATCGTTAATGTTATCTTCTCTCCGCCTCCTTCATTTGCACCGCCTGCAAAAACGGGAGAAACTGCCGCGAGCAAGACTCCGGCGAGCATTACAGCTGTAAGTTTTTTCATAAAATACTCCTTTAACAAAATATTTATTGTCCGCTGAAAAGCGGCATAAGGCTTTGCAACGCAAAAGCCATGGTTCACATTATCAGCGCCTATTACAGTATTGCCTGTGAATTTCGATTTGTCAAGAAAAATCTTCCGTATACCGCAACGCTAATCGATAGGTATAAAAAATATATTTTCATTTTACACTTGACAGACTATACGGAAACTTATATGATACACTCCGTATTTACGCCAACTTAGCTCAGCTGGCCAGAGCACGTGATTTGTAATCTCGGGGTCTAGGGTTCGAATCCCTAAGTTGGCTCATCAGTATGGGGAGATTCCCGAGCGGTCAAAGGGGGCAGACTGTAAATCTGTTGGCTCCGCCTTCCAAGGTTCGAATCCTTGTCTCCCCATTTTGTTTCAAAATAGATAGAGGCGAATAGGTAGCTGAGGTTTCGCCGGTTTTCATTTCCCGATTGCTTCCATAATATGCGTTAATCTTTCGGAATATTTACAGGACTAGAGATATTTACTGTGTTAAACGGCAGTAAAAGAGCGGTAAAGGCTGTTCTGTTAAAATGATATGGAAAAGGAAAGCTAAAACAATAAAAGATTAAACAATGCCGTCGGACAGAATCGAACTGTCGACACAAGGATTTTCAGTCCTTTGCTCTACCGACTGAGCTACAACGGCAAAAATAATGGATAACTTATATCTGATTTTTTGATATGTGTCAAGTACTTGCTTACGGTTTTACAGAACCGAATCGACCAGTGTTTTAAAGGGGTTATTTAATGCTTCGTTGTATTGTTGAGGGCGCACCGTAAAAAGACCGTTTTTAACAATAATTGAAGCCTGCGCTTCTCTGTTATTGAGAAAAGCTTTTTTCCGGAATTGCCGTGCTTTTTCTAAAAGACCCTGCCGTTTATTAACTGCGTGCATTTGTTGCACAGTTATCATTTTTGAAAGTAAACTCGCAAATTCGCAGAGGTCATTGGGAAATTGCTCCATAAGTGTGCGACCGGCTGCCGCATCTGCTGCTCCGGATAATAAAGAGGTAAACTCATCCCAATGCTCATTCAAAAAATTGATAATAACTTTTTTGTCCATTTTTTCCCTTGCTATTCGTTCTCTCTTTTTATATCGGCATAAAATGAGAGGTTTTTCAATCGCAAAATAAATCTAAGGAAAACCTCTAAAAAACTGAGGTTTTTAGAGGTTCCCAACAAATCGCTCTATACGGATAACAAGAAAAAAATTATTCGTGCGGAAAATAGAGTTTTAGGTACTGCTCGGCAAAAATATGTTTCCATGAAAATTCCCTGTGGAGCGCTGTATATGCTTGTAAAATAATATTTTTAAAATAGGTAATATCGACGAGCTTTGCTTTGTCGTTCGCAAAAAAATATTCTGTTTGCTTTAGCACGGTGTCCGTCAATGTACCAATATGTATGTCAGTGTTTTGTTCTTCGCCAGCAGGAAGCGTGTATAAGAAGCCTGTTTTTCCGTTTATGATTTTTTGCAAGCCTCCTTGTGCGTTCGCAATCGGGATAGTACCATAAACTTGTGCGATAAGATCTTCCAAGCCGCACGGTTCAAATAAGCTTGGTAAAACGATAAAGTCCGCTGCTGCAGTGATGAGCCGAGCTGCCTTTCGGTTATATCCCTTGCAATAGACGAATTTTCCGGGCAGTGCGGCAGCGAGGGCGATTGCTTCTGCTTCAAGCTCAGGGTTTCCCTGTCCCATCACGATAAATCGTAGGTTAGGGGAGTGTTCTAATATGTGGGGGATTGCTTTGAGCAATACATCGACGCCTTTTTGCCGAACCAACCGGCCGTGGTACATCAGGTAGAGTGTTCTGTTCTCTTCTTGTATACTCATATTGCCGTATTGTTGTATGCCATCATACAGCGGCGCTGTACAGGTCTGTGCTTGTAGGTTGCCCAGCAAAAATGACCGGCAGGCATATTTCCCTTCAAACTGCTTTTTTTGCACGTCGAATGCAAATGGAAGCCCTGAACGCTTCGGTTCACAAGGGTTATAGGCTGCAAAATCGATCCCGTTGGTAATGCCGGTAATGTGAATATGCTTTTCGGCAAGGCTTTTTGAAAAAAGATACGAATACGGCGAATGTTCCGGTGAAACCAGCTGCTGTGCATACCACGGAGACACCGTCGTTAAATCGGCAAATGCGGAACCGACAAGAAACGGTTCGACGGTATCATCGACTCTGCCGTATTCCAATACTTTATGGGGAAGGTCGGTTAAATGCGCTGCATATTCAAACGAAGAAAGGGTTTGGCGGTAGCCGTCCCCCGCATTATGAATGGTGATAAGTGATCGTGTATGCCGAAATAGGCGCCTGCCCGTACAGCGGGCAGCGATAAACGCAGGCAGCAAGGCAGTGTGGGCATCATGGCAATGGAGTACATGCGGAGCGGTATGGCTGCGTAATCCGTAACAATAGACTGCTTTTTGAAATAATACATTCATTTCATGGCTATCTATGTAGCCGTCTCCTTTTTTAAGATCAGGCCGGTGCAGCTTTTCCCGAAAATAATCGAGCTCTTCCGCACAGTAGGTATAAATATCTTTTTTTTCCGTAAAAATGCCGGAGTCGATAAAGATGAAACGGATGTTTTTCCTGAAAAGTTCAAAATATCGCGCTGAATGCAACGAATCACCGACACGGATGTTCACTTCTCCTGTGCAGGTGTCGAGGGCTTCGCTATTGTTTCCATAACGGGGTAAAAATACCGTAACCGCGAAACCGTAATCGGCAGCTGCTTCAGCCAATGATTTTACAACGTTTTTTACCCCTCCGGCTTCTGCAAAGCCGGCATATTCACGGCTCACAACCCATATCGATGTACTGTTTTTCTTGATGCTCATAAAACTGGAATGTCCTTAAAGAAAGTACTTGTAACCTCTAAAAAACTATAATTTTCAGAAATATCCGCTATGCTGTGTGATTAAACAGATCCGGCCGGAGTTTTTCCGCCCCACCCAAATAGATTGGTATGGCTTTCTTTTTTCCATAATAATAAAAGAGAAAACGAATGATACCGTGAGGACTACCGTCGATGTCCGGTTCCGCACTGCAGAAAAGCACAGTCGCAGAAGCATAACCGGCGAAGCGTAATAAGGTTGCAGGATTTGCCGCAGTTATATCGGGCGTAATCGAAAATTGAAGAGAAACGATGTCTTTTTCACGCAATTTGTTGACTTCTAAAAAACGCGTGTACGCAGTAATGACGGCTGTTTTGATTTGCTCCTGCGTATTTTGAGTGCACACGGCAGCTCGTCCTGCGTATAGTTTTTTCCAAAAAATCATTGTATGTCCTTATGCCGGATTGAGACCGTTAGAGAGTAAAAGGATAGCAGAAGCTGCAATTGCAATTGCCAGTCCGAATATGCAGGCGATACCGCTGATAATGCAGCGACAGGGGTAGTAGAGCTTCCGTAAATAAATACTGTAGTTGATTTCAAACAATAAAGCAAAAACGGCAATTAAGAACAGTAAAATGCCGTCTACGATAAGAAATTGCAGAATAATAATCTGACTGGAATCCAAAAAATTTTGAATATTTCCTAAAATGAACAAAGCAAATAAGGCAATCAGAACGGTAAAGAGAAAAAGCACGGTTCTATGCAGAAAACGAATAGTAATTTGTTTTCGAATTGTCGGAGATGCCATTGGAGATAAAGTATAACTTGTCCGATTGGAACTTGCAAGGGTGTTATTTGTGCATATTATTCGTGCCTAGTCCGGATAAACATCAGCTCGGTAATGGGATGCGCTTTGTTGAGGCCTTTTTGCTCGAACTTGGTTTTGGGACGCCATGTCTGCGACGGGGCGAATCCTTCGTATTTTGAACGGAGTTCTTCGGTGGCCGAAAGTTCGGCAAAGGCATCCTCTGCATAGTCGTACCAATCGGTTACCATATAGAGGTAACCGTTTTCTTGCAGTTTTTGAGCAAGCAGGTTTGTCCTAGGACGATGGAGCAACCGCCGCTTATGGTGCTTTTTCTTTTGCCATGGGTCGGGGAAAAAGATATGGAACCCTGCGATTGAGGCGTCGGGAATCATATATTCCAGCACTTCGATAGCGTCATGTTCGACAATACGGATATTTTTAAGGCCGCGGTGTTCTATCTCGTTCAAAAGCTTCCCGACCCCCGCTTGAAAAACTTCAATCCCGATATAGTTGAGTTCGGGATGCTGTGCTGCGATTTCCGCTGTTGCGACACCCATACCGAAGCCTATTTCGATAATAACCGGATTCGCATTCGCAAACAGTGCTGTAAAAGCAAGGTTTTCTTTTTTGTAGGGGATGCACCAGCGCGGTGCGTATTCGGCATAAGCTTTTTTTTGAGCCTCGGTAATCCGGCCTTTCCTTAGCACAAAGGTTCTAATGGGACGTCCCTGCGGCGGCATATCGGCTGCGCCGGTTTGTTCATTATGGTCTGTCTGTTCTGTTATCATGGTATTCCTTCTCTTTATTCACTTTTTCGATAAGCGAAAAATACAAGGGGCCGGCTCCCCCGCAGGTATCGGGTAAAAACCGGCTGCCGAACAGCGTTTTTTCGCCGAGAATAGATTTCGTGTTACTCCCGTTGGCTGCTGCGGTATTAGCCGCTTCCGGTTTTATTGCTGCCGTGCCGCTATGGACGGCGGCGTCTGTCTTATATTTTTTTAACAGTCTTTGCACAACGCCGTCGTTTTCCGCATCGGCAAGCGCGCAGGTGGCGTATACCAAAAAACCGCCCTGTTTTAGCAGGAGAAAGGCTGCCGAAAGAAGCGCCCATTGCCGCTGCGCCAGCATTTTAATCCGTGCAGGCGTCCAGCAGGCAAGGTGTTTTGCATCGGTAATCACATGACGCTCGGAAGAACACGGTGCATCCAGCAAAATACGGTCGTAATATGCTTGCCGGTAGCGGGGGAGGGCAGCGGCGTCATAGCCGGTAACGTCGATGCGGGAGCGGATGTCCGGCGGCAGGTGCTCATCAAGTACGGTGAGCAGCCGTGCGCGGCGCGCCCGCGACAGCTCGTTTGCCTGCAACTGCGCTTCCTGCCCCATACCGGAGGCGAGTACCAGCGTTTTACCGCCCGGAGCGGCGCACATATCCAAATAGCAGCCGGCATCGACCGGCGTGATTGGCGGGAGCGCCTGTGCCGCATAGATGCTCGCTTGGTCTAGGTAGTACGGTTTTCCGCCGCACACCGAAAACGCAACCGGCTGCGTTTCTTGCAGGAGCGCTTCCCGAAGCACCGGCCAACGGCCGTCGAAAAGAGCGCTGTAGTAAGCTTCAAACGCGGCTGGCCCGCTTATCTGTTTCGGCCGCTTCACAGGCGCCGCTCCGAACCCATTTGACCGCTTACAGATAATGCAGCTGGAGCGGTTTTATCCGCATCGGCTTTCGGTTGTCCCTTATTTCTAAACGCCGTACTGTTTGTGCATGCCTCTATGCAGGCCTTCCAGAGGGTGTCCGGCTGCGCAGGCGGCGCTTCGACGGTAATGGTTTTGTTCGTAACCGGATGGCTAAACGACAGCTTATAGGAATGCAGCCGTATGCCGCCGTTCGATTCACTGCGCCGCGCTCCGTATTTTAAATCTCCCTTGATGGGATGCCCGGCGGCTGCCATCTGTACCCTAATCTGATGCGTGCGCCCTGTTTCCGGACTGATACGGATAAAGTCGTACCGGTCGCCTTTTCCGCACAAAGTCCAATATAAAACAGCTTTTTTAAGCGCCGGCTTTTTGTTCTTTTTAGGTTTTGTGCTGCCGGTAGAAGCTAGCTCTGCAAAAGTCATAGCGGAAGAAGTCATATTCGGAAAAGCAATACCGGAAGGAGTCGTATTGGAAGGAACCGCAATGCTCGAAGTTGCACCGACAAAGGCTTTTTGTGTTTTGGTATGAAAGCCAAGCCAGTGCTCCAGCCGTTGCGGCGCCGATGTTTCTGCGGGATGTACTGTAGACCGTTCGCATATTGCCCAATATTCTTTTTGCACTGAACCGGCTTCAAAAGCGCGGGCAAACAGCGTTTGTACCTGTGCGGAAAAAGCCAGCAGCAGAAGGCCGGATACGGGGGTATCAAGCCGGTTGACCGGAGCGGCAAACGGTTTATGCGGAAAAAACCGAGTAAAAAAGGTCTGGGAATTTTCGCCGCTTGCTTTATACGCAACCGCACAGTAATCATCTTCAAAATAAATACGGGTAGTTTCTTTACACATAATTCAAGGCACATCTGTCCAAGATAAATAGGGGTTAAAAAAGTCTGTAATTTGCAGTATCGTTAGGTTAGAAATGCAAAACAATACCATAAAAGGAATTATAGACATGAATAAGGATAACACAAAATTAGGATAATTGCTATCTTTCTGTCTTATATTGTGCGGCATACTGCTATTTCAATATATTGAGAGAAATAAGAATATATTATATAATTTTCGTCAAATATCTTTATAAGGATGGATTTTATGAAAAAATTATTCTTTCTCGGTTGTCTTTGTGTAAGTGCAATGCTCTTTGCAGATGACTTTCAGCCGGTCATAAGCTTTAATGGATCTTCTACCTTAGCACCGGTTATTGCTTCCATTTCTACTGATTATATTGAAAAGTATGAGACATGGAATAAAGTCAATCCTGTGTTTCCGGACAAAAACATCATCATTTTTGTCTCAAGTGGTGGTTCCGGCGCCGGTGTAAAATCTGTTTTAGACGGTACCAGTAATTTTGGGATGCTTGCCCGTGAGGTAAAAGATACGGAAAAGGCAAAAATTAAGAACTTTAAAGAATACAAACTCGGAATTGATGCCCTCACCGTTTCGGTCAATCCTAAAAACCCCATACTCAAAATAAAAGAATCGCTTTCTACGGAAGAATTGCAAAAGATTTTCTCCGGCGCTGTTACAACATGGAAGCAGCTTGATTCCCGCTTACCGAATAAAGAAATCGTTGTCGTTACGCGCGACCTCGGCGGCGGTGCACATGAAGTTTTCCAAAAGAAGATCATGGGTTCCCTGCAAGTTAAAAAAGATGCCATTCAAGCTCCATCTATGGGCGCCTTGGTACAAAAAGTTATCTCCAATGAATATGCCATCGGCTATGCTTCTTTTGGTATTGTCAATCAAAATGCCGGAAAACTGATCCCGATGAAGGTTGATAATGTTGCTGCAACAAAAGCGAATATCGTAAGCGGTGCGTATAAAATCTCCCGTCCGCTCATCGTTGTGCAATCAGGTGAACCGAATGCAGCTCAGAAAGCATTCTTAGAAGTATTGCAGGGTTCGGAAGGAAGCGAAAAGATAGAAAAAATGGGCTTTGTTCCGGTAAAATAAGCGAAAAGCAAGAGAACATTCCTAGATGACAGGGTGTTTCCAAATGCCCGATTGCACTTATCCCGCGTGGTAAAGATACAGAGAAAGCATGAATGTGAAGGATTTTTTGTTTAGAGCCGGTACAGCGGCGCTCAGCTGCATTGCGGTGAGTATGTTACTCTTTGTTACCGGCTATGTTTTTTTTGAATCAGCGGATTTTCTTCGGAATACCTCTCTACCGCGGTTTCTGTTAGGCGGGGACTGGGATCCGATAGGCGGCGAAACCTTTGAAATTCTGCCTGCAGTAATAGGCACCGCGTATGTCTCAGCGCTTGCCGTTCTCCTTTCGCTGCCGCTTGCCCTCGGAACAAGTCTCTGTCTGTGCTATTATCTCCGCGGCAGAAAAAAATATATGGCAAGCGCTTGCCTCGACATGATTGCAGGTATTCCCTCCGTTATTGTCGGTTTTGCCGGCATGCTTACGCTTGTCCCCTTTCTTGAACGTAGCTTTGACCTTGCGGCAGGTGAATCAGTACTTGCAGCCGGGATAGCACTCGGATTTATGCTGCTGCCTTTTGAAATCTCCTTTATGATGGAAACTTTCGATAAATTTATGCTGCAGTATGAATCCGCAGCGCTCGCAATCGGACTCGATAAGCTGTATGTTCTTACTTCCCTAGGGCTGCCGTGTTCAAAAGGAGCGGTGTTTTCAGCAGCAATGCTTGCTTTAGCCCGCGGTATGGGGGAGACCATGGCTGTTATGATGGTGATTGGGAACGCGAACTTATTTCCAAAGCTTATGGGAAAGAGTATTACCATCCCTGCCCGAATTGCTTTGGAAATGGGAATGGCAGAGGTAGGCAGCAGCCACTACAAAGCGTTGTTTGCAGCCGCCTTTGTACTGATTGTGATAGTCTTTGTACTCAATGCAGCTGCCCGGCTGTGCAGCCGCTTGACAATGGGGCATAGTGCTGAGTTCGGCTCTATCTCTATGGATAAAAAATGATGATACAACAGCCGAAACAGCATAAAAAATCTACAGTAATACCCGTTTTTTTAATCGCAAGCGCCGCGGTAACGGCAGCTGTTGTGTTTTTTGTACTTTCCTTTGTTGTGATAAACGGTATTGGAAAAATAAACCTGCGGTTCTTATTTACTGCGCCCAAAGGCTTTGATGTCAATGAAGGCGGTATTTTCCCTGCGATTATTTCTACCATATATTTAGGCGCCGTTGCAGGCATAACCGGATTGGTATGCGCGCTGCCGGTAAGTATTTCCCTGTGCTTTTTTGTAAAAAATGCTCAATTACGAGCTACAATCCGGCTCATGCTCTATGCGCTTGCCGCAGTTCCTTCCATTATTTTGGGGCTTTTTGGGTATACGGTTTTTGTCAAATATATGCATTTCGGCAAAAGCTTGATTGCGGGCGGCTTGACGCTCGGCATTATGATTTTTCCATTTTTGGAACAGCGTATTGAAAAAGCTCTCACTGAACTGGACGAGCTGTTGCTGTTGAGTGCATACAGCATTGGTTTATCAAAGCGCTATACAATCATACATATCGTGCTGCCGCTCATTAAAGGCGATATCATCCGTGCAGTTGCCCTCTACATTGGTTTTGCGATGGGGGCAACCGCTCCGATCATCCTTACCGCAGCGGTGCTCATAGCTCCGGTACCAACGCGGCTGACAGACCCTGTGATGGCATTGCCCTATCATCTCTATTTGCTGGTAAGCGAAGGGATTGATATGGAGTCTGCATACGCAACCGCCTGTGTACTTTTGGTACTCGTCCTCTGCATCAATACAGCCGCTGTCTATTTTAACGGCAGCGGAAAAACGCATGGGAAGCCTGTAAAACACTGATGATACCAAGAGAAAATGCGAAAAGATTACTGCTGCTTGCGTAATGCCGTATAATTAAGGAAGAAAAACGATGATACGTGTTATTGATCTTGATGCTTTTTATGGAAAAGATCAGGTATTACACCGCATTAGCATAACGATTAAAAAGCATGAAATACTTGCCTTAGTGGGACCGTCAGGATGCGGTAAGTCTACGCTGCTCTATGCGATTAACCGTTTACTGGAAGAGCGGGGAGGTTCTGCACGGGGCAGCATCATGCTCAATGATGAGGATTTTCTAAAAGCCGATCCTCAAGAAGTACGGAGCCGAATCGGGATGGTATTTCAAAATCCTTGCCCCTTCCCATTCTCAATTTATAAAAATATCAGCCTCCCCTTTTTGTATCACCACGGGGCACTAAAATCAAAAGAAGCGCTCGATACGCACATCAGGGATATGCTGGCGGAGGTGGGGCTTTTAGATGAGGTTGATATGCATAAAAATGCCATGCAGCTTTCCGGAGGACAGCCGCAACGGCTGTGCATTGCCCGCACTTTGAGTGCCGGCTCTGAATATTTGCTGCTGGATGAACCCTGTTCTCAGCTT
>CAUVKE010000015.1:0-10718 GCA_963552415.1 uncultured Treponema sp. | reverse complement strand
ATTCTTACATCTTTTAATGCAACTGCCATTTTCGCTGCCTCCATATTAAATATATCAGAATATGTGTAATTTGTGCACACAATATAAATTTCTAAAGGATAACTTCCTGATAAACAATAAGCACCGTAAGGTGTCCGCCTAACATAGCATTAGTATAGCATATAAAGTCAGCATCCTACATGCCGATATTTTATTTATAAAAGATGCCGGCTATAGGCACTTCTCGCTTTAGCCGACAACAACAATCTTCCTAACAACAACTTCATAAGGAGCGCGTATGAAAAAACACCTTTTAAGCTGTGCTGCATTACTTGTTGCAATGCAGATATGGCCGTTTACCGTCATTATTGATCCCGGTCACGGCGGCAAAGATCCCGGCGTCCGCGGAATATGTATACAGGACGGCAAAGAATGCTCATTGCTTGAAAAAGATGTTGTATTACACATCGCTCAAAAGACAGCCGCCGTATTAGCGCAGCGTCGGCCTGATATTCGAGTCGTCTTAACCCGCAGCGATGATTCATTTATTCCGTTCACTGAACGCAAGCAAAAAATACAAGTTGCTGCGCAGGGCGAAAAAACGCTGTCTATTTCCATTCATAACAACGGAACTATGAACGCTTCAGTGCGCGGATTTGAAGTAGGCGCTCAGAAAAACATGACATCCTTTGCCCAAACGCTTTCAACGCAGCTTACTACGGCTATCGGCAAAAAAATGCCGTTCCGCAAAATATTCGACTCCTCTGAATCATCGCTTATGACGTACACAATGACTGATATAACGCTGGATGTCGGCTTTCTGAGCAATAAAGAGGACGCTGCATTACTTGCGGATGAAGGGTTCATTAATGAATTTTCCGAAGCTCTTGCAAACGGGATCCTACAGTATCAATAGAGCAGCGCCAACCCAGGGCACGCGCATCAGAAAGTTTTGTGGATACCCCGCAGTTCCACATGGAGCCGCTATTCTATCTATTCCACCTCCTGCATCTGATTTTCATCGGCGGCGGCACCGTTTGCATCTTTCCTCGCAAGATCGGCACCGTCCGTAGCGTCCGTTATATATGCCTCTGTATTCGCCGCACGTGCTTCCATATCCGGTATGCCAGCCGTGTCGGAAATGATTTTTCCGTCTTTAAGGTGAATGGAGCGCGGCGCCATTGCACCGATGTCCGGATCATGGGTAACAATAATGACCGCCGTACCTTGCCGGTTTATGTCAAAAAAAAGATCGAGTACGGACTGACCCGTTTCGGAATCGAGCGCTCCGGTCGGCTCGTCGGCAAGAATCAGTTTAGGACGAGTTACAAGGGCGCGGGCAATAGCGACACGCTGTTTTTGTCCGCCCGACAGCTCGCTCGGACGGTGCTTGAGGCGGTTGCTCAATCCTACTTTGTCCAGCTCTTCGGCAGCAAGTTTCTTCCGTTCGGAGGCAGGCAGCCCCTGATACCGAAGCGGCAGCATCACGTTTTCGAGAATGGTAAGCGTGGGCAGAAGAAAATACTGCTGAAAGACAAACCCGATCGTTCTATTCCGCAAAAACGCCAAATCTTTTTCGGTCATTTCGGCAGTGTTTTCTCCGTCAACATAGATTGCCCCTGCCGTCGGGCGGTCAAGGCAGCCGATCATATTCATACACGTCGTTTTACCTGAACCGGACGGCCCCATAAGCGAAACAAAGCTCCCTTCCGGTATATCGAACGAGACGCTGCGCAAGGCATGTACTTCGTTTTCTCCCATAAAAAAGGTTTTTACCACCGAATCAAGGGAGACAATCATCCCTGTTTTCACTACGCGTCTCCTAGAAATCTCTGCCGTTGTTCAGTTTTGCTTGATTTTTCAGCACATCGTTTTCTTGCACGCCGGAGAGAATCTTCACAAAGCCTTTAATATACGGTTCGACGGTTACCGCAATTTCCTGTGTGGTATTGCCATCGATTTTATCGACAAACGGCTTTCCTTCCACATAACGGATGGCGTCTTGCTCTACAATGAGCGCTTCGGAGTCGGCGCCGGTTACGATGGTTCCATTAAAAGAATAACCGGGAAGAATTTTTTCCGGCGGATTATCCAGCCGGATCAGCGTATCGACAACCGTCCGCCCAAGGCTGGTTAGGCGTGCGATTGCCGGATAGGAGATAACCTCGGCCTGCACTTTAATATCCGGTTCGGCGGGGAATGTCATGTCAACCTTTTGTCCGACTGCAAGGCGGGACGCATCGCTTTCGGCAATTTCGACCGTGGCTTTAAGAAAACTGCGGTCAATCAGTGTGCCGAAGGTATCTTTTGCCTTGGCGTATTGCCCCTGCGTAATTTTTAAGGCAGCAACGATGCCGTCAAATTTGGCATACACTTTGCGGTCAGCGAGCTGTTTTTCCAAAAGCCGCTGTTCTTGCTCCATCAAGCTCAGCTTTTGCGAGGCTCCGTTAATTTGCTCCCGTTTTATCGCAAAAGCATGTTCTGCAACAGCATAACTCTGTTTGTCGGTATCAAGCGCAAAAAGCAATACGCTTTTTTTTACTCTGTCGCCTTCTTTTACCAACACTTGCTCGATAAATCCCTCACCGGGTGCTTCTAAAATCTGCGTTTGTGCCGCTTCGATATAACCGGACACCTCAATTTGATTGTGTTCGATTTCCTTTTTTACCGTCAAAGGCGGCAAATCACCTGTTTTTGTGCTTTTAGGCTTCATAAAAATATACCAGCCGCCTACCAACGCCGCTATGCATACAATAACAATAATTCTCGTTTTCCGCGATTTCTGCTGCCGTGCTGTCAGCGGCTTTTTATTGATACTCATCGTGTCCTCCAATTATGCTTTTTAATCTCCCAATATCCGGAACGGTTATTCCCTGCTCTTTTGATATATCCTTGTTCTTTTAATACTGCAATTGTACGTTCCACCGTCCGTGTCGTTACCTCAAGTTTTTCACTGATTTCTTTTTGTGTGCTCTTGGGATACTTTGTCAGAAAATGCAATACTCTTTGGACAACGTTATCCTCTGTAGAAGTACCGACAGCAGTATTCATGTCGGTATTCATGTCGGTATTCATGTCGGTATTCATGTCGGTATTCGCGTGATAAGTATATCGTTTATCATAAACACTCTGCGCCCTACTCAGCATTATCTGGGAATTATCCTTGATACGGCATTTAAACATTACCATAATATCTTCAGGATGTACGGTATATTCAGGGACAGGGGTGTTGTGCTCGATACAGGCTTCGCATATTTTTTCAATACCGCGCCCCCACGTTTCTATTAATCCGGCGCGAAAAAAACCGTTTGCGATATTCGGGTTAAACGGCTTCGAGCGATGCTTACTCATCAATGTATCGACCGTCCATCCTGCAGGTAGAATACAGTCGTTAGATATATATAATTTGTCTTTGTATACGCTAATCTGGATAGGAATTTGAGTTGCATAATTTTTGTGGACTATCGCATTATACACCGCTTCTCTAATTGCAGCTTTGGGGAACGGATATGTTTCAATGCGTGTTACTCCGGTATACGTGATATCGGCTATTAAATATTTTGTAAACAATAAATCGATTACTTTTTCCGCTTGGCTAATCAATGACCCGTGAATTTCATCCATATATGCAATATCGGTATTCGATTTAAAATAACCGACTTTGATATACGCGCCATTAATCCATTTTTCAGGATCTTGATAAAACAACATCATACCAGCTCTTAAAATATGCCCGTCTTTGACAAGGCCTAAACGCTCCAACAACTGCGCATCGGTTATCTGTAAATCTTTTTCGTCCATCCTTTTGCTCAGGAGCGCTTGGCTGCGAAAAAGAGCAAAACTATCATGCCAGAAATCCTTCATATCAAGGTTTTCCATCGGAACGCTATCCCATGTAAGTCCTGTACGCTCAAACAGAAATTGCGTAAGAGCGGCGCCTTTGAGCAACTGTTTTGTACTGCCGCTGCGATAATGATATTCCCCTTTATAATTAACCGGATATGAACTGGGAGAAACACTAATCTCTAAATACTCTTTAGCATGGCTGGTGTGTAAATTTACATCGACAATGATGCCTAATACGTCTCTCACTTTATTGGGAATATCCGCCAACAGTTTTTTTGCATTTTTTACGCCGACTGTCTCCCCCTTATCGTCTTTACCGATATATATTTTGCCTCCTTGCGCATTTGCAAAGCCGCATATCCATTTGAGATAATCTTCCTTCCATTCAGCTTTCCATTCTACATTCTGTTGCTCTTTATGCTTTTCTGTTTTCATAATTCTTTGCCTTATAAGGATCTCTCAATAGCGGCTGTCCTGAGATTAATTTGCGATAATATTGCACTACCGCTTTTCAAACAGCAGCGCCGTATCGATATTGAAAATCATAATGGCAGTTTTAGCCTTTGCATAGCGGGCTTCCGCTTTTTTGTACTCAAGTTCTGCTTGTAGGCTTTCCACCTTGCTGATAACACCGTTGCGGTACCATTGTGCGTGGTCATCGGCATTTTGCTTATAGATGCTCAATTCATCCGCCGTTGCTTTTTGCTGCCATGTCATCTGTTCATTCGAGGTTTTATTGGTATGGAGTTGTTTCTGATAGTGCTCCTTCGCATCTTCAATTTTCAGCCGTTCAATCGCATCTTCAAGCTCGGCATTTTTTTTATCGAGTTTCCGATACTGAATCGAAAAAGGATTCCAACTAAACGAAAGTTTAAGCGCTGTACTTTTAGGATCCGCAAGCGGAACTTCAACACCGGTATACGCCTTTCCGCCGGGGAATTGCATACTCAATCCGCCTAAGACGGAATGTTCATTTTTTGCAGAACCGCTGCCGATTTTCGTATTGCGCAATTTATAACCGGCATCGGCGCCGATGGAAAACGGAGACAGTTCAATATTCCGTTTTGCTGCATTTCGCGTATGCTGTTGCTCCGCTTCAACAAGTTTTTTATAAGCAGCTTGAGGATACTGTTCAATATCTGCGGCCTTTTGTACGGGAATGGAATTCCATAGCGACGTCAAAAACATTTGAGGTGCCTCATCGGTTGTAAGACCGCAGCTTTCCGCAAAAGCATGGTATGACGCCGAAAAGTTAAAATCCGCATTCTGATGTTCCCGTTTTGCACCCAACAGCTCTAAATTGGCTGTACGCATTTTTGTAGAACTTTCTGCATACCCTTGCGCCTTTGTTTGATTATATTGAATCTCCGCCTTTACTTCGCTCAATTTTTTATCAAGCAGTGTTGTATAATCGTCCAAAAGTCGTTGGATATCTTGGAGGAACTGTTTTTCAGCAAGCGCCAAGCCTTCTTCTTTTGCCCGCCTTGCTTGATCTGCAGCGGACTGTGCAAGGTTTCGCGTGTATTTTTTCGCTTCTGCATTTTTGGAATAGATATCAGTAGACACGGAAACCTCGGCGCCGGTTTCCTGCCGCTGCCCTACTTTACTGTACGGCACGCTGAGTTTTATGCCCGTATTATTGTACGAAGGTAATGCGATATTCGCATACGGCGCAGTTGTAACACCTCGTTTGTCCGCATCGGTGTTAAGAACGAACTGTGTATTTCCACTGCCAACTTCTGTTGTTACTAACGATTCGGTTTTTGCTTTTTCTGCTTTGTTGGCTGCAATATCCGCCTGCATTTGCAGCTGCCGGTAATTGCTGTCATGTTCAACACGGTACTGTAAGAGTTTTTGATATACCGAATCTTGAGCCGCCCCTGTTTCCGTTTGAGCAAAAAGAACAAAGGCCGCGGATAACCATACCGTTATACAAGCAATCTTTTTCATAGAGGCGAATAACTCCTTGCAGACTGTTTTAGACATCTTTAAAAGCTGAGATTCTTAGAGGATCTCTTTTACAATTTTTGGGAAAATATTTCGGCGATAGCCTCGATAAAGCGCTTGTCGGTATCGGTAAAATGATCGTATTCGGGAGCATCGAGATCAATTACACCGAATAAAATACCGTTGTGAATAATCGGCACAACCAGCTCACTTTTACTTGCCGCATCGCAGGCAATATGCCCGGGAAAAGCGTGTACATCCGGCACCATAATACTTTTCCGACTGAGTGCGCAATGCCCGCAAACGCCTTTCCCATGACCAATTCGATAGCACGCCGGTCGGCCTTGAAATGGCCCCAGTACCAATTCATCACCTTTCATTTGATAAAAACCTGCCCAATTTAAGCCGGAGATATTTTCCATGATAAACGCGCTGGTATTTGCCATTACCGCAATAACATCGGTTTCGCCTTCAATTAATGCACGGTATTGAGCTAATTTTTCTTTCATTTTTCGCTCCTACTTTTATTTTTAACTAAGATCAACAATCCGTTTTTAATGCTGTCAGTGGTGTTTCTTTAAGCGCTATAATACTATTTATAATATAATATAATATATTGTCAAGTATAATATTTATAGGGAACCTCTAAAAACCTATAGTATCAAGCGGCCGCCGTATTTACTCACGTAAAAATCTAACCGAAAGGACGCTTGACAAACTACGCATTTTGCCGATAGCATAAGTAAACATTTTTTAAATAACACTGAGAGATGCCCTGTGGTATCGACAATAAAGGAGAAAACTATGCGCTTACATAAAAAAACGGTTGCGGTGGTACTATTTGCCATCGCAGCTATCCATTTGTATGCATTTAATTCCGGTTTTACACTGGGATTAAAGGCAAATTTAACCGGCTCTCTTACCGATCCTCGGATAAAGAAGAAGGATATGGACTATTTAGGCGGCGATGGTATGAAAGGCACGCTCGGCTATATTACCACCGGCGAAGCGGATTTAACCTATATTTTTGATTCAGTACGCTTTTTTCATCTTGAGAATAATGACGTATTCGGCGGGCTGGGGTTGAGCTTTGCGCTTGGGCTTGGACAAGGCTTTTCGGGACAAATTTCAGGGCAGTATAATGATACACTTAAAAAAAGGATCGATGTGTTTTGCCGTGTGCACATGACGCCGGTGATGACCTTTACTACAGGGGTGCGTTCCTATTTTTTACGCAACCGCCTTGCATTAGGTATGAATACCGGAATCAAAATGCCGCTCGATCCGCATCCGACATACGAACTGTATACCAATCTTACACCCGAAGAGGTGGCACAATTGAAAAAAGAAGGCATGGATTTTTCCAGCGAAACGGGAACGCTCTTAATTACGCAAGAACAAATGAAAAAGATTAATCCTGTCGGTTTTACCTTTAAGGGTTTTATTGAGTATAATCAGCCATTTCTTTCCAATATGGAAATAGTGCTGGGCGGTTTCTTGTCATATGCCATATATAAGCCGAAATATGTAACAATGCCGCAAAAGCTTATCGATGCGGCAAAAGCCGGCGGTAAATTAAAAAACCCGCCTGTTGACGTTGATATAGTAAATCATCCAATCAATTCATTTTATATGAACTCACTTGATTTCGGCGTAACAATTGGTTTGACTTTTAAAGTATAAGACTACTTGAGGGTGTCTCGAATGTCGGTTACTTTCGGGATATCCCCATAGCCATAAGGAGATTTCTATGCGCCTACTAAAAAAACTACCTCCTGCAATCGGTGTAATACTCTTTGCTGCCAGCACAGCGCTTATATTTTCAACATGTAAACCCGCAATCGGTACCCCGTGGTATCCGAGGTCGGCAGCATCATCTTCTTCTGCTGATTTTTTTATTACCCGCATACAGGTCAAGGGAATGGATGTTGTCCCCGTTTTGGCGGACGCCCCAACCGACGAGGCAGATAAAATAAAAAAATTTTCGGAAGCAAAAAACTATACGGTGAATGTTCCCCCTGAAATTACGGAGATAACCGGAGAAGATATTACCGTAACAGCAGTATCTTCCCTCTCAAAAATGGAATCGGTAAAGGTAGAGGTAACACTTAACGGCGGCAGTGTACCCTTAAGTGCCGGACAGGTCGTGCCTGTTACCATAAAAATAGCAGACCCAGCAGGAAATTATAGCGTTAAAGAAAAAGTGTTAAGTATTACCCAAAGCGAACCCTATGATTTGGAATTAAAGAGTCTTAGTGTTTGCGGTATAGATGCAATGGCGGGAAATATTACCGTACCCTACACGGTAACGGCAATCACTGCAAAGGATATAGCGGCAACATTTGCATATGGCCCCCATACAACAATTATTCCGGTGGAATTGGATAAACCTTCTATAAAACTATATGAAGATGAAGAAATTGAATTAACGATATCGGTAAAAGAAAAAAAAGGTCAGTATAATGCTTTTTCGCAGCCTATTACCGTAACAAGAGCGCGTAGGCCGGATGATGCCGATCCGGTACTGGAACCGGAGTCAATCTTTATACTTGGCATCCGTTACGAGGCCGGCAAGCCCTTGGGCGTCCCAATGGACACCCAAAGGTTAACGGAAGCAGATGTAGTTACCGTTTTTAAGGATTTTGGTGAACTTCCGGTAACATTAAACCCGAACCCTGCTGAATTCGGAGACGCCGATTCTATTGAAGTAAAACTTTCGGTACCGGCGCAACCCGGTAGATACGTTGGATGGGAAACTTCTATAACGGTAAAAAAAGATCCGACTGCTGTTAATAATCCTAAGGATAAAAACGGGAATAAAAAATATATTGTAAAGGTAAAGACCATTACCGAAGAAGTAAGTCCGTTTGACTTTTATAAACCGGATTATAAGTTCCCTGCGTCAAAATTTGATAATTGGGTACTTATGATGCCCAGTATGTCGGGTATTATTGCCTCGTATCGGTTTCAGGATGGAAGCTGGAGCGGAAATCCTGAAATGGTCGACAATATTCCTTCGAAAATCGGTTCGGGGTTTAAAGAAATCTCCAATGTAAAAATTTACCGGTATAAGACGCGGGCGGATCGATGGAGTGCATCCAACGGTTATGTTCCGGCAGCTGACGCCAATGACGGGCGATTCTATTTTTATCGCTTTACCGCAGACGCTTCGATGGGGATAAAAGCCGACAATTCCATGTTCTGCGTAGACCGGTATTCAAAATTCCTTTTTTATTACAGCGAACCGGCTAAAATAAAATGGATTACCGGCAATGCACTCCCCACGGAATGGACTGACTATGCCGTTGCCTCCGAAGGAGATCATATTCAATTTACCGAACCCTTTTATATGAGCGATCCGGTCGGATATGTAAAAGAAGACGGTTCCGTGGTACTGTACCAGTGGATAAAAGATAACATAAATGCGGCGAATTACCATGCGCAAAAGAACAGCGCTTACACTAAAAAAGCCGGCAGAAGTCCGGGAAAAGCAGGGTATTCCCCGTATCGGGATAAGATTATTAACAAGCGCAACGAGGTGGAAACTACGGTAAACCCTGCGTATACCGTCGCAGTTCCGGTTATTCTGGGGCAGCCGAGAGCCGTACGCGTACCGCTTAATACAGCGGCTGACAATGCATATTTTATGGTAAAGACTGCACCGGCACCGGACGGGGAACAACTTTCGTATCAATGGTATACGAATACAACACAGTCAAACGGCGGCGGCACTCCGATAGAAGGTGCTACAAGCGCCGTCTATATGCCGGATACAAGTGCCGAAAAGGACTGCTATGTATACTGTGCCGTTACCAATACTAACAGCAGCAACAGCCAAACCGAAACAGTATATTCTAACGCCGTAAAACTATTAATTAGCAACGGTTCACTGGCTGTTGATGCAGAGCAGCCTAAGATAGTAAAGCAGCCGGTTGGCAAGGTAATTCCAATAAATACAGATGGAGCGGTAACGCTGACGGTAGAAGCAGTTTCCTTGGATAAGGGCGAACTTTCGTATCAGTGGTATAAGAATACAATGCCGTCAAACGAAGGCGGAGAAGCAATCCCCGGAGCAACCAATTTCACCTACGAATTTACTGTTACTACCTCAGCGGTAACAACCGAGTACTACTACTGCAAAGTTACCAACACCAATAATACAGTAGACGGCAATAAAACGGCATTTATTTGTACTGAACCCGCAGCGGTAACGGTAGAAGAGTCGTATAAAGTCACCTTTAGCGTAGACGACGGCGGCTATCTGACTGCTTTACATAACGGGAATTCAATCGAATCCGGAACGTATGTAAAAAAAGGCGAGGAAGTTAAATTTGTCGTTACGTTAAACCCGAGACATAAGGTTAAAGAATGGGTCGGCGTGACGCCTTCAATGACTTCTGCTACTGATAAAGTGTTGGCTGTATTAAAAGTGCAGGATACGGATGCTGTCGTTTCAGTATCTATTGAACCGAAAATGACACTTACCGTAACGCCTAAAATTTACAATGAAAGTTTACAGTCGTGGAGTACGGCAGACGGTGATCACTTCAAGCATAAATATATTGATGGGGTTCATCTTTCTCGTAAGAATGCGGTTCAGGTAACCGGTGGAAGTAATATTACAGAATCGTGGGGTTACATGTTTTCCATTGAAAACAATAGTGGGAAATGGATAAAGGTTAAGTCGGAAGATTTTATCAAAGTAGGAGCCGAAAAATCCGCAGATGCCGCTTGGTTGACAACCGAATTTTCTTCGTTTTCTGACTTAAAGATATCTCTTTCCAATTACCTGATTAAAGCAAATCGACACGATTATTGGTGGGCGGAATGGACGACATGGGGAGGTGGGAATGTATATCCTCTTCAAGCCATCGACGACAACAGTATTTTTCCTTTGGTATACAATGAAACTACGGGAATGTGGACGGTAGATAAGGCCAATGTTA
>CAUVKE010000014.1:0-10767 GCA_963552415.1 uncultured Treponema sp. | reverse complement strand
TTAAAATGCTCGGCGAAGGAAAGTCCGCCGCGGTCTTTCAGTTTGAAAGTCAGGGTATGCAGAACATCCTGAAACGCGCAAAGCCTGATAAAATAGAAGACCTCATCGCGTTAAATGCCCTCTACCGTCCCGGGCCGATGGCCTATATCGATCAGTTTATCGAATCGAAATTCGACGCGTCGAAAATTCAATATCCCGACCCCTGCCTCGAAGACATATTGTCGGAAACCTACGGCGTTATCGTCTATCAGGAACAGGTTATGCAGGTAGCGCAGCGTATCGGCGGCTACAGCCTCGGTCAAGCGGACTTGCTGCGGCGCGCAATGGGAAAGAAGAAAAAAGAGGTTATGGAAAAGGAGAAAACGCGGTTTATCGAAGGCGCCGTAAAGAACAATTTTAAGGAAAAAGACGCCGACCGTATTTTTGAAATTCTGATTCCCTTTGCCGGTTACGGGTTTAACAAGAGCCATGCCGCCGCCTATTCGGTACTGGCGTATCAAACCGCCTATCTCAAGGCGAATTTCCCGGCGGAATTTATGGCGGCGAACCTCACCAACGAGATTACCTCGACGGATAAGCTGCCGGAGTATATCAGTGAAGCGAATAAGATGGGGCTTGCGCTCCACGCTCCCGACATCAATACCTCGGAAGAATATTTTTCGGTCTATGAAGGAGATATCGTATTCGGGCTGCTCGGTATTAAAGGGGTAGGGGAGCAGGCTGCCCGCGATATTGTCGCTGAACGCACCGCGCACGGCCCCTATAAGTCGTTTATCGATTTTCTCGACCGGCTGGATTTACACACCGTGAATAAAAAGAACTTGGAAGTGCTCATCAAGACGGGATGCTTCGATAAGCTCGGTCAGAATCGTTCCGAGTTGCTGGATAATCTTGAAGCGGCAATGGCGTTCAGCGCGCAGAAAAAGGCGGGATCGGCAGTCGGTCAAACCAGCCTCTTTGAGGACACCGGCATTAAAGAGTTCTCCGATTTTACCTTTAAGCAGGTCAACGATTTGCCGCAAAAGGAAAAGCTTCGTATCGAAAAAGAGCTGATGGGCTTTTATATTTCCGGCCATCCCCTCGATGAGTACAAAAAGGCGATTGACCGCAGCGCTACCTTGGAGCTGATTAATTTCCGGCGTGCGCAAAAAGAAAAGCTATATACCATCGTCGGGATGATTACCGGCATCCGCCCCTATCAGACTAAAAACGGCAAATGGATGGGCTTCGGCACCTTTGAAGACCGTACCGGTACCATCGATTTAACCTTCTTTTCCAAGGTGTGGGAAGAAAACCGCGCCAATGCGCTGCCTGAAACTGTCTGCGGCCTTATCGGGAAAGTGGACTGCTCGCGTGATACGCCGTCGTTCCTCGTTGAATCGATGGTGAGCATCGATGAGCTGAAAGAACGTTCGATTAAAGAGGTGCACCTTGAACTTGATCCGCTCATCGAAACCGATTTACAGTTCCAGCCGCTCAAGGATTTCCTCTTCGGCGCGCAAGGCACTTGCGATATTTTTATCCATATTACCGATAACGATACCGTCTATCAGGTGAAGGGCTCTTCGCAGCTGAAAGTATCTTCTTCCGATGAATTTATCGAACAGCTGGGGAAGCAGGCGGGGGTTCTTCAAGTCTGGAAAGAGTGACCTTTTGAAATAGACAGCACATCTACTGCGTTGCTGCACAAAAATAAATGCTCGACGTATCAGAACCGCCACGGATGGCGGTGTTTCTGCACAGCAGCGTGTTTGCGCAGCAAACACGTAGGTAAAAAATGTACAGGACGTACATTTTTTACCGTGCCTGCGCTTTATTTTTGTTCGCGCCTTGTATCTGTACTGTCTATTTCAAAAGGCTTACGGAAGGGCTATATACCCGTATGCCGTTACTGAAAACAATCCTCGACGTATCAGAACGGACAAGGATGTCCGTGGTTATAAGCAGTAGCGACGTTTTTGCACAGCAAAAACTCGCGTTCAAAAATTGACAAGGAGGTCAATTTTTGAACTTGGCACGGATGCCGCTGGTTTCACGCAAAGGCGATGTTTTTGCGCAGCGAAAACTCGTCGTTGAAAAGCGTACACGGAAGTACGCTTTTCAACAGCCTGCGGTTAATTTTTGCTCGCGCCTTGTCATTTCAGAACGGACAAGGATGTCCGTGGTTTCATGCAGCAGCGATGTTTTTGTGGAACAAAAACTCGCGTCCAGAAGTGTACACGGAGGTACACTTCTGGACAGGCTATTTTCAAAAGGCTTACGGCAAAACTAGGGGCTTTACGGTTTGAATTTTAATCAGTATTTTATACGGAAATGCCGATCGGCGAAATACTGCCGATTGATGTGAGGAGCCTGCTATGGTGCGTTCATTATTATTAACTGTTAGGCAGTTGATCAATGCCTATCTCTTTTTGTGCTTTATTAAGATTTTGCTGTCGTGGGTTCCCTCTGCAGCGTATTCATCATTCGGCAGGGTGTTGTCATCCATCTGTGATCCTTACCTGAATTGGTTCAGAAGATTCAGATTTACCCGCATTGGTATGGTCGATTTTTCACCTATGTTGTCGCTCGGTATCTTGTCCATTGCGGCACAGCTTATTACTTCCATCCTTGCGACAGGGACGATTTCCCTTTGGGTAGTATTTGTGAGTATCATGCAACTGATATGGTCGTTTATCGGTTTTATGCTCAATCTGCTTATCATTTTCTTGATTATTCGGCTTGTGTACGATCTTTTCGGTTCGTCAAACAGCTCTCCGTTTTGGTATAACTTGGATAAATTTTTAAATCCCGTTATTGCGAAGGTTACTGTTTTTTTTCCGCAAAAACCGTTGCAGTACCGTACCCGACTGATATTGACGATTCTCATTATCCTTTTAGCCCGTATTGCACTTGGCCTTTTTTTCGGATCTCTATTATTTCAATTTAAGATAATAAGGATCATGTAGTCTCCAATTAATGTGTGTACTTTTTGCGTACGAATGCAACAGTTTCCAAAGTTCACACTTTGTTCAACGGTTGCATTTTAAGGTGCTATTTGTGCGATGTAGAACATCCTCCATGGAACTGTCCAAAAAACTGATCCACAGGTACGCATTAACGGATGCGATAAATCATTTTTTTACGGAACAAACCGATAGGCTTGTGCGGTTTTCGGACAGTTCCCTTAGATTTTTAAAAATCAATATCTTTGCCGTAATAGGCTGCAAGGTAAATCTTTTTAATATCGGCAGGAGAGGTTTTACGTGGATTGGTCAGCGTACAAGCATCGTTAAAGGCTCTTTCGCTCATCAAATCCAACACCTTGAGGAACTTATCTTCCGCTATAACGGTATTCTTGCCTTCTTGTATGGTGCGGGTGATGCCGACTTTCCTGTTCAAGGCAGATACCGCATTTGCGATATTGTCGATACCCAAAGCGCCTTCCAGCTTGCTGTACCGGTCGGTTTCTTTTCTATTATAGTTGATAATATACGGAAGCATAATTGCGTTCGCTTCACCGTGTGTCAGATGGAACTCACCGCCGATCTTATGTGCCATTGAGTGTACGATACCGAGTGAGCAGTTGCTGAATGCGATACCGGCAACGGTAGATGCCGTATGCATTTTTCCGCGTGCTTCCATATCGTTTCCGTTTGCAACGGCCCGTTCCAGATAGTCGAACACCAGCCGGATTGCTTCAAGCGCATAGGGGTCGGTGTAATCGTCATGAGCGGTAGACACATAAGCTTCGATAGCATGGGTCATAACGTCCATACCGGTTTGAGCTGTTACCAGCGGCGGCATTTTGGCAGGGATTCTATCATCAACAATCGCAATATCGGGGATAATATCAGGGCTTACAAGCGGATATTTGATGTTCTTTTCCGTGTCCGTAATAACGGAGAAGGCGGTAATTTCGGAGGCGGTTCCGGAGGTAGAAGGAACACCGACCAGCTTTGCTTTCGTCCGCAGCTTGGGAAATTTAAAGGCAGCTAAATCGTCAAAGTTATAACCGGGATATTCGTAGTACACCCACATGATTTTTGCAGCATCCATTGCAGAACCGCCGCCCAATGCGATAATCCAGTCGGGATTAAAGGCAGCCATCTTTGCGCCGCCTTCCTTACAGGTTTTAACGGAGGGGTCGGGTTCTACGCCGTCGATAACCGCTACTTCCATACCGGCTTTTTCCAGATAGCCCTTCGCTTCATCGATAAAGCCGAATTTTTTCATCGAGCTTCCGCCGGTAACGATAACCGCTTTTTTCCCTTCCAATGTTGAAAGGAACTCCAAGGCGCCCACACCGTGCACAATTTTAGGCGGGATACTGAATGTTGCGTACTTCATAATTTATACTCCTATTCATTAAAAGAGATGTCATATATTACCGTGCGTTATTTTTTATACGGATAACCTAACACTCTTTTATTTTATAGATAGTATTATAACGATATTTTATTATTTAGTAAAGAGCGGAAATCGGTAATCTGCTTCTTTATTCGATAAATAGACAAAAGGGCAGCTCTATTCCGAAGGACGCGAAGCAAATCTAACCGAGTTTTTAGAGGTGTCCAAAACTATCTACTGCGTTTTCTCTGCAATATTGAGTTTTTTGCATAATGAGCCGATATTTATAGACGAATATGTCTAAGCGTTGGTATTCCGTCTGTATTTTTATTTTTTCTCTTGCCGTTTATTCAGCCGCTGGGGCTGATACGCTCCATATATTGGAAAAAGGCGAAACACTCTATGCGTTAAGCCGCAAATATTCGGTGCCGGTTGCTATCCTCTTGGAACGGAATAGTATCAATGATGCGGGGAAAATTACGGTTGGACAGAAAATCTATATTCCCGAAACATACGCAATACAAAAGGGCGACACTCTTTACAGCATTGCAAAAAAATTCTCAGTTACCGTTGACGCGCTGCGGAAAGCGAACAGTCTTTCGGACTCTGCCGTCTTAAAAGTCGGTAAAATATTGATTGTACCGGAAAAAGGGAAGACATCCGTTGCTGCGGCTTCTAAAAATACGGGGGCAGCAAAGCAAAATCCTCAAGCTTCATGGGCGGATCCGCGCTCTTACGTAAAAAAATCAATAGACAAAAAGCTTCTGTGGCCTGTTCCTATATCCGATATTTCGTACCTTTCGGGCAAGCTCTATGGCGTTGCTATCGATTCGACGGCAAACGCTTCTGTACAAGCCATCGCATCCGGGCGTGTCATTTCGATGGGGCCGCACCGAGGGTATGGTCAGGTTATCTTTATTCAGTCAAAAACAAAGCATGTCTATGTATACGGCGGGTTGGCGCAGATACTTCCGCAAGCGGGTGCGCACATTACCGTCGGTCAAAAGCTCGGTACCCTCGCGGCAGATTCCCTCACCGGTACGCCGCGGCTTTATTTTATGGTATACAAGAACAATAAGCCGCTTGATCCTGCAAAAGCGCCGAGAGGTCAATGATTGACGTATTTTTTAAGACGCTCAAAAGTGTTGAAAGATTCCCTTTTAACACTTTTCTCCCTTTGTTTTGAGGACTAACTATGGAATTTAAACATCTTGAGGTATTTGTAAAGCTTGTAGAAAATTTGAGTTTTTCTGCGGCGGCCGAAGAGCTGAATATTTCACAGCCGACGGTAAGTTTGCATATCAAGCAGCTTGAAGAAGAACTTGATACTCCGCTCTTTATCCGTTCAACACGGGAATTAAAAATTACGGAAGAAGGAACGCAGCTCTATCGTGAAGCGAAGGATCTACTGCAGCAGCGTTCATCGCTTATCGATCGTTTTATCAATCCCAATCGAAAGATTCTACGGCTCGGATCGTCTACCATTCCTACGGGCTATATCCTTCCCTCTGTGTTGAGCCACTTCAAAAATAACCATCCCAATATTCTTATTCAAGTTGAAGAACACAACAGCTACGAAACAATTAAGCGGATTTCCGCCCGAAAGGTAGATGTCGGTATCGTCGGTATGAAGACCGACGATGAAAACTGCGAATTCCGGCCGATTTATCAGGATGAGTTTGTTTTTATTACACCTAATATTCCCTATTATCGGGCTTTGCAGCAAACACAGCCGGATATAAAGCGGCTTGCGCAGGAACCGCTTATCGTACGGGAAAGCGGTTCCGCCGTAAAACAGAACATGGATTTGATACTCGCGGCCGCACATATTTCTATCGAATCGCTCCATATTATCACCTCAATTAATAATATCGAAGTGATAAAACGGCTTGTCGCGCAGGGGGTTGGAACCTCGTTTATTTCCAAAATCGCGGTGGATGATATGATAAGCCGCGGCGAACTGCTTTCTTTCTCACTTGAAAATGTCCCGCATCGATACCGCGACCTTTATCTTGTATGGAATAAAAAGATTACACTCCCAAGCTATCTGCGGGAATTTTTAGATTGCGCACGCCTTTGCAAAAAATCGTAGGGAATAACGCAATCTAAAAGCGGTTTTCAGTAGTTTTTTCTACACCCCTTGAAATTGCAGCCATCGGGCAAGAGCGCCTGCAATGGAACTGAACGGTGGAGTTCCCGTTTGCGCGTAGTCTTCGAGCGCATAGCCTAACTTTACAAAAAAGGTTGTAATACTCGCTAAACCGGCTGTTACCATCAATATACCGAAAAAGATGATCAGCACTCCGGCTGTTATCTTAACCCCGCGCGTATGCCGTTTGAACCACTGTAATACCGGTTCCGCTTTATCAAAAAACAGGCCTACCAGCAAGAAAGGAATACCGAGTCCGAGTGAGTACGCCCCAAGCAAAAAGGCAGCTTTTACGATATTGCCTGCTTGAGCCGCAAAGAGCAGGATCGATGATAATATCGGCCCGATACAGGGACTCCATCCGGCGGCAAACAGCATACCGAAAAGAAACGCCTTTGAAAAACTTGCGGCAGTGCTCGGCGCTTGCGCTTTTATCTCCCCGCGTAAAAACGGAATAAAATCAAAAAGCATATTGAGGCCAAGAATTATGACAACAACTCCCGCAATCCGCATAATAACGCGGGGGGCTGAACTGCCGATAAAACGGGCGCCTGTACCGAAGAGAATAGCGAGCAGCACAAACACTACCGTAAACCCAAGCACAAAGCTGATACTCCGCAAAAACAGACGCATACGGCCGCTGCCGCCTTCACGAATTTCCGTCAAAGACTCTCCGGAAATAAACGAAAGGTATACAGGGATAAGCGGCAGGACGCAGGGGCTTAAAAATGAAAGCAGTCCCGCAAAAAAAGCTCCGAATAACCCGGGAAGAGACGCACTACCCATCGGCTAGTTCCTTGAGCAGTTTTATCAATTCCGCTTGGTCATATTCCATTGCACCGATACGCGCGGCAATAACCTTTCCTTCTTTACTAACGAGGTAGGTAGAAGGAAGTCCGCGTGCAGCAAAAATGGACGACAACTCATTCGATTCATCCAAATAGATGGGGAATGTATACTTATTTTTTTCGATAAAAGAAGCAACTTGCGAACGGTGTTCGCCGGAATTGACGGCAATAATTTGAAACGACTTTCCTTGCATTGCCTGATGCAAACGCTCTATAGAAGGCATTTCCGCACGGCACGGCGGACACCATGTCGCCCAAAAATTGAGGAGCGTGATATTACCGGTAAAATTGCTCACTTTGACAGGCTCTCCTGCAAGTGCAGGTATGGGCGCAGCTATCGGCAGATCGATCGGTTTGTCATACACATAAAACCCGAGCGAACTGAGCGCTGCGACAGGATCGACAGCGGACTGTTGTGCTGCAGAACTCTGCGCAGCTGGAGACGCGGCAGCTGTTTTCCGCGCCTCCGAATTCGACATCGCTGCCGGAGCAGCGGATTGCGTTTGCTTGGCGGAACAGCCAAGCGCAAGGAAACCGAAACCAATGCATAAATATAATGTTTTCATTTTCATGCACATAAAATAGCGTATTTTCGGCAAGAAGTCAAATATTCGGAATGATTTTTAATTATGGAAACATGAGGATGTCCCAAAAGTTTGCTACTTTTTTCAAATTATGATATTCTGCATATCATATTCTGACAGACGGATCAGTCATGGTGTATCTAAATCTCGATAAGACCTGTTAAGGAAGGTAGGAGAAAAACGGAACAAACATTTTTTTATACGTATAATTCAATGGAAAAACTTGTAAGTTGTTATTATAAAAAGACTATTTAAATAAAGCTGTTATCGTTCTTTGCCGGTTAATAGCTTTTAAAGTCTCCCTGTTTTTGAAAAATTCCACATATCCTTTTTTGGCATATATCTTGCTATAACAAAACTATAACCAAGATGAAACCAAAGGAGGAACGTATGCAAGAGGATATCGTTGAAACAATATTGACGAACTTTTCGCAGCAAAATAAACAAAAAGAAGCCGTAGATACGCTGTTTCAGTATTTGTATTTTAATCTCGGTGAATTTGGGGTCTACTGTGGAAGCGAAGATATGCGCAGTGACTTTTTACTTTGGCTCTATCCGAAATTGGATGCTATCATAGGTGATTATAATCCCGATAGGTCAATATTTCCTACATACTTGCGGATGTCTCTTACATATAGCTGGAAGCTTTTTCTGAGGCGGAATCGTGAACAAGCGACGTATGATTCTATTGCTCAAGATGATCAACAGCGGCTTGTTGAAATGAGACGGGACGAACAGGACGGGTTACAAAACTATGAATTGTATGCGGCAAGTCCGCCTCCTTCATATACGGTGTCGCCTGAAAAAGCTCAGTCTATTCAGGAAACAATCAGATGGGAAAGTAAAAGAAAAGACATCTATACGCGTTATTTTCTCGAACTGCTGTGTAAGTCTTGTTTTTGTATCAACGAACATTTGCTGCAAACGGTTGCCGGACATTTAGGAATATCGGTACGGAAGGTGAGACTGCTGATTGAGGAAGCAAAGGAGCTGACCGATAAACGGGATGCCGTTTACAACGAATGGGCAGCCAAGCGGGATTTTTATTATGTGCGGTATAAGAGTGCGACGCTTCAGCTTCGTAAGGTTGATGAGGCGCATGGTTCCGTCATCAAGCGCTTGAAAAACCGTCAGGCATACAGCTACGCGCGTTGGCAGGGGTATCTGAAGCGGATACGGGAATATACGCGGGGGCCGAGCAACCGAGCATTGGCACGGCAACTGGGTGTTTCTCGGGCAACGGTTGACAGCGATCTTGGCGAGCTAAAAAAAGCGTGTTATGGTAAGCCATGCACATATACTTAGCAAGCGGCAATCGGCATAAGCAAGAAGAATTCGCCGCTATTTTAAAAGATCACCGCATCAGTCTCCCTGCTGATGCCGGTATTCTATTTGATCCTGAAGAAACGGGAACAACTTTTTTGGAAAACGCATTATTAAAAGCCCGCGTCCTATACGAAAGCGTTAAATGTCCGGTGATTGCCGACGATTCGGGGCTGTGTATCGATGCGCTCGGCGGTAAACCCGGTATCTATTCAGCCCGCTACGGTATGAAAGACGGTGTACAGTTGAAAGCGGAGGAGCGGAATCAACTCGTACTGCAACAGATGGAGGGAAAAGAAAACCGCAGCTGCCGATTTGTTTGCTGTATTGCGGTAATGCTGGATGCGCACCGTTTTTTTACAGTGCAAGAAACATGCGAGGGAGTGATTGCCAAATCGGGGCGCGGAGAACACGGCTTCGGCTATGATCCTATTGTGTATCTTCCGAAAATCGGCAAAACAGTTGCAGAATTGACGGCGCAAGAAAAAAACGAACTGTCTCATCGCGGAAAAGCCGGACGAATTGTCGCCCAACTCTTGAATACCATTCTGTAACATCCGTTACGGAATGGTATGGGAGCAGTTCCGGCTGGACACGCCGATTACCGCACTCAGCGGCAGACAGACTATGGCGCTTATAATTGCAATTTATATGAGCATATTACCAAACAAGAAAATTATTGACATTTTGAGGTATTCAGTATAAAGTTTAAGATGACAGTTATCTACTGTTATAAGGAGCAAACATGTCTGGAATCATGATGGTGATCGTGTGTATTGCTCTCGTAATTATCGGTTTAATTCTTGGATGGACGATTCGCTGGCTGTATGCCAGATTTCAACTATCTGCTTCTGAACAGCGTGCAGAGCGGGTTTTACAGGAGGCTATAAAAGAGGCTGAAGCTCAAAAGAAGGATATTCTTCTTGAGGCAAAAGAACAACTTATTCGGGAAAGAAATCAACAAGAACGAGAGAACCGCGAACGGAGAAGCGACCTTCAACGGATGGAACGCCGCTTAACCCAAAAAGAAGAACAGCTGGATAAACGGCTGGAATTGGCAGAAAAAAATGAAAAGCAACTCGTTGAGCGGAAGGATGCGCTTGACGAACGTGAAAAAGTCTTGGATGGGGAGGAAGAACGGTATAAGGAAGAGCTGGAGCGTATTTCCGGTTTGACGCAAGCTCAGGCCAAGGATTTGATTATACAAAGCCTTGCCAATGAAGCGAAGCGGGATGCGCAGGTTCTTATCAATAGGATAGAAGAAGAAGCGAACCTTACCGCTGAAAAAAAAGCGCGTGATATCTTGGTTACGACCATTCAGCGGCTGACTACGGAAACGACCAGCGATATAACCGTTTCTACGGTGAGCTTGCCGAGCGATGAAATGAAGGGGCGGATTATCGGGCGTGAGGGGCGCAATATACGTGCGCTGGAAACCTTGACCGGTGTCGATATTATTATCGATGATACGCCCGAGGCGGTGGTTATTTCCTGTTTTGATCCGGTGCGGAAAGAAATTGCCCGTATCGCATTG
>CAUVKE010000013.1:0-11110 GCA_963552415.1 uncultured Treponema sp. | reverse complement strand
CAATAATACGGTCATAGGTGTTATCATCATAGAGTTGTTTGATTTTAAGTAATGAAAATAAATTTTCAAATCCGGGAATGATGAAATGGCTGCCTATCGCATCAAGGTTCTTTTTTGCCCCTCCGATAAGATCGAATACGGATTTCTGTGCTTCGGGAAAATCCTCACGCATAAGCGCGTACGGGTCCAATTCTACTGCCCACAGGTTTTCTTCGATTTTCGTTATATCTTTACCCACCGGCACTCTAAAAATATCGCCGATGTTATGCGCCATGTCTACGCTGACTAATATCGTTTTTTGTCCCGTACGCGCCGACCGCAGTGCATGAGCCGCAGCGATACTTGTTTTACCGACTCCTCCTTTTCCGGTAAATATTATTATTCTTCCCATTTCAACCTTACTTTATCGGCAACAAACGATATACGGGCGGTTCCTCAAATGATACCGATGAAAGGTGATGCAAACGCATTTTTCGGAACCGCCGGAAAGCTATCCCCGTCTGTAGGAAACGCCGATCCCGCCTGAAGGATGATTCCATTGTTTGACGATCTTACCTAAAGAGAGGACTCTACACGTACCGCACTCCAAACATCCTAAATGGCTGAAGGCAAGTTTGTTATCAATATACTTATAACATTCTGCAGGACAGGCAATCAGTAATTTTTTGATCTCCGCTTCATCAGTGTATTCAAGATCAACATCGATATGAGAATATTCTTCATCCGTATGAAATACATTAAGCGCAAGTTTATCTTCAATCGTCATTTTTTTCATAGCTAAAAGGCCTCCATTATCGATGTGATTGTATTTACAATTTCCGTTGCGCTCGTCCGCTGTGCAATAGTGTCAAGCGCATACATAATAAGATTTTGTTCCTGTTTGCCGTTGACGGTGAATGCTTTCGCTGCAATATCGGTCGCCAGAGAAGGAATGAGCTCAAATATCTCTCTGCGTCCGAGCACGGTAGGAAATCCTTGGTATTGTTTTAAATCTCGCATGATAAAACTGTTATCCAATGCTTTTTTGTAGTCTGCAAGCGATTTTGCGCTGTAATCTCCCTTTTCATGCGCCTTGATAATCGTTTCGGCTGCGAGACGTCCTGATTCTATTGCGAAATCCATACCGCGGACGGTGAACCCGAGATTGATACAGAATCCGGCGGCATCTCCTACGATGATAACACCGTCTCTGTATAATTCCGGCACCATGTGCAATCCTTCTTCCGGTACTAAGTGAGCCGAGTATTCAATGGTTTTTCCGCCTTCTATATACGGAGCGATAGCCGGATGGTCTTTAAAGCGTTCAAGTAATTGATTAACCGATAAACCGCTGTGTTCGATGTCGCTTAATGTCGCTACGATACCGACTGAAACCGAATCTTTATTTGTATAGAGCAAGCCTCCGCCGAATCCTCCCGCTGTAGGGTCTCCTGCGGAAAGCCACGCAACGCCTTCATTGCCCCGTACGCCGAATCTTTGATTGATGACGTCTTCACCCAGTTTGATAATTTCTTTTGCACCGACTGCAACCTGATGAGGTTCGAGTTCCTTTTTCATACCGATGCTTTGCCCGAGGAGCGAGTTTACGCCGTCTGCAAGGATAACAACATCCGCATATAGCTTTTCCTCGGTGGCTTCAACACCGATAACCTTTCCGTCCTCAACAATCAGTTTTTCGACAAGCGCTTCGGGAATAATGGAAGCTCCCGCTTCTTCCGCTTTTGAAGCCAACCATTGATCAAACGGCGCGCGGAGTACGGTGTACGAACCGGTATCGGGTTCACTGCTTAATTTCTTGGAGCCAAACCCAATATCAACGGAACCGTCGCTGCTCATCAAAGAAATTTTTTCTTTTGTTACCTTTCTTTCGATGGGCGCTTCTTGCGCAAAATTCGGAATGATTTTTTCAAGACTATGCCCGTATAACCGTCCGCCGGTCATATTTTTTGCCCCGCAAAAATTTCCACGCTCGATAATAAGCACTTCGAGATTTGCCTGAGCCAACACAAGACCTGCCGAACAGCCTGCCAACCCTCCTCCGACGATTATGACATCAAATGTATCATCGCTCATACTCTTTCCTCCTCGTGTGAAATCTACTGTTTATGTCTGTCCTACAACGTCAGTGTTTAGGCAGACACATGGGCACCTCTAAAAACTCGGTTAGATTTGCTTCGCATCCTTCGGAATAGAGGTGCCCTCATGTTATATGCGCTACGCTCTGTGTTTCTCCGGTTTCTTTCCTTGAACCAATATACATGCCCCGAACATCCTGCTTGTTTGGGTAATATGCGTAAGCCCCAAACACTCGTATAACGCAATCAATTCTTTTTTACGGAGAAATTCTTGCGTAGATGTATAGAGCCATCTATACTCTTGACGATATTTTTTTCCTCCGCCTAAGAACGGCATGATATACTTAAAATACAGCGTATGAACGCTTCGTATACATAGAGTATCCGGTATAAAAGAATCCAGACAATATATGCTTCCCCCTGCAACCGCAACTCTTTTCATCTCGTTCAGTACCTGCTGATAATTCGATGTATTGCGCAGGCCGAAGGAAATGCAAACCGATTCAAAGGTATTGTCGGGAAACGGCAAGTGCATTGCATCCGCCTCCCTCCATACGATATGTTTTATACCGTTGCTCTTCCGCTGCGCTTCGGCCAGCATCGCGGGAGAAAAATCTATTCCGGTACTCCATATATCCGGCCTCTTTTGCGCCGTCAAAAGAGGAATGTCGCCGGTACCGCAGCACACATCAAGCAAATTCGTATGAGGCGGCGCCGTTTCTGAAATTGCATTCACCAGCAGCGCTTTCCACGATTTTTGCAGCCCCAAACTGATTCGTTCATTTGCGCGGTCATAATTCCCCGATATGGTTTCAAAAACCCGATATACGTGCTGCGACTTTAATACGCTATCCATACGCCCCCTTGCGTGAACACTCAAGAGGGCCTCTTCAAAAAACCGTGTTTTTTGAAGTCCTCATTACAGTCGAAAGCTCGTTTCATCAGCGTTTTCCCAATACAAGGCTGACGGCCGCCGCCGCTATATACCCGCCGTTTCCGTATATATTTGCCGATACAATGCCTTTCATACATCGTACGCGCTTTTCGGGGCGTAAGCCCGATTTGAGAAGACCCATAAAGGCACCCCTGCCGGCAGCAATACCAATAGGAGCGATTATACCGTTGGCAATGCCGAATGTAACGACAGGCAATACGCACAACAGCACAACCCATACGATTACCGATATGCGGTATAAGATAACCGTCTTTTTTCTTCCGATGCATACGGGCAGTGTGTGTCTTCCTGCGCGTATATCTTTTTCAATATCGCACCCGTTATTACTCATCATAATAAGCGCAATACCGATGATGAGCGGAAGGCTGTACACAAGTACGGCCGGATGCAGCGTATTGTCTGCTGCAGCGGCTATGCCGAGCGGTATCAGGCATCCCATCACAAAACCCGAAACAAGCTCGCCTACCGGAAGGTAGGATAACGGAAGCCGTCCGCCGGAATACAGCAACACAACTACGCCCCCGACTGCACCGATACACAGCGGAATAAATCCCGTTTTGATACAGCTGAAAATTCCTAAGGCCGCTCCCGCCGCAAGGTATAAAAGGCCGAGATACAGCGCATGAACGGGCTTTATGTCGTTGTATAAAAGTACAGCGTCGCTTTTTTCTACATTGTCTTGCGTGCTGTCGGTACCTTTTACATAGTCTGCATAGTCATTCAGCGTATTGACTGCCGCTTGCATCAGTATACATGCAAGGATAAGTATTCCTCCCGTAGGAATACTTAAACCGTATCCGCTTATTCTGCTGAAAAGAACGCCGAACAACGCGGGGTAAACGGAGGCAACCCATGTATGAGGTGCGGCCAGTTGTACAGCCGTACGCACCGTTAGACCTCGGTACCGGCTCATCTTTTAGACCTCCAAAAGTTTCGTAATCTTTTTCATCAGTGTTACCGTCAATGCATTATCCTCAATTGTGTCCAAAAGTTTTTCGTTCTTTTTTGCAAGTGTTTTAATTTCAGCGCGGGTGCCGTCAATGCCTCCTAAACGTATAACATTTTTTTCCATATCGGAAATTTCTTCGGACGAAAGACGCCGCCGTGCGTTTTCACGTATAACCGGCCGCAGCGTTTTTTGGGCGTCGGGATGTTCCAGCGCTTTAAGCAGCGGCATCGTATAAATCCCGCTCAAAAAGTCCCGGTGAATCTCTTTATCGGGCGCCTTTCCGTCGGCGGTAAAGTCCAGTAGATCATCCCGCAGCTGAAACATAATCCCTAGGTTCTCCCCGAACCGCTCAAGTGTGCTCACCAATGCATCACAACACCCCGCTTCCCGCGCGCCTATGCGGCAGGCAACCTGAAACAGTGCAGCCGTTTTTCCTTTGACGTTGTGTAGGTATTCTTCTATTGTAACCTCCTCTTTATAGCGGCAAGCATCTTGTCCTATTTCTCCTGCGCACATCCGCTCTATCGCCTTTGAAAGCGCCGCTCCCGATTCATTGAGCTGTTCCGCCGCTTGATAGTGATACACGCTCGCTATCAGCAAATCGCCCGCATAGACGGCTGCATTTCTTCCGTACTTACTGTGTATTGCAGGTTTTCCGCGCCGGTAGGGGGCATCATCAACGATATCATCGTGTATCAATGAAGCGAGGTGCGTAAGCTCAACCAAAGCCGCTAATGCGCATAGCCGCTCTTTTTTTGCCTCCCATAAGGGACCTAAGGTTCCGCAGAGCAGAAGCAGTTTTGATCTGATCATCTTCCCCGATGAAGAAACCGCATCGTTAATGATGCTGCCCGTTTCGGTATCCGCAAGCGAATTTCCTACAATCAGGCGCATATATCGTCTTACGCAATTTTCAGGTTCCTTCATAAAGCTTTCCAGCTCAGGAATGCCAAAATGCTGCGCCGCTTCGCTCCTTGTCTCTTTCAACCTTAAACCAGACCTCTTTTCTCCGCAATAAGTTCAGCCGTATGCTTAACTTGTATGTTCTCTCCTCTTGCGTCAAGTCCGCCTCTGATCTGCATCATACAGCCGGGACAGTCGACGGCGACAATTCCCGCTCCCGAAGCCTTTATATTCTTAATCTTGTTTTCAAGAATGGGAGCTGAAATTTCAGGATAGAGCATACAGTAGGAACCGCCGAAACCGCAGCAGTTATCATGTTCTTCCATCTCTACGAACTCAACACCCTTTGTATGTTTTAAAAGCTCGCGCTGTTCCTTCGTTACGCCGAGGCTCCGCTTAAGATGGCACGAATCGTGGTAGGTAACTTTAAGCGGTTTATCGTCGCCTTGATCGGAAACACCGCCGAGATCATAAAAGAGCTTACAGAAGTCGAAAGCCTTGCCGGCCAGTTCCTCAGCCCGTTTGCGCATGGGAGTGCCTTCTTCAAAGAAGGTCGGATATAAATGCAGCTGATGCGTACACGACGGACAGGCCGAAACGATATAGTCGTACTTTTCCGCTTCCATTCCTTCAATATTGATAATCGCCTCTTTTGTTGCGTTTGCCACATCGCCCATACTTGTCGCGGGACAGCCGCAGCACGCCTGTCCGAGCGGCATTTCCACCTTATAACCGATGGAGTTCATATCAGCGATGACGGAGCGGGCAAGATCAACATAAATGAAATCCAACAAGCAGCCTGCAAATAATGCAATCGTTCCTTTCGGATTTTTAACTTCTTGCTTAATTGTCGGGAATATGTCTCTAAACGGTACCGGCGCAATAGCCGGGAAGCTCCTTCCTTCGGTAAGCCCCGATAAGAACATCGGCAAGTGCCGAATCATCGGCTGTCCCTTTGTAAACGGAGCTTGCGCTATGGAAGCGATTCTGAGCAGCGAATGGAAAAGTTTGCGGTCGGATACTGCATCCAATGCAAATTTCTTTATTGCATCGGGACGTTCCGCCATATCCATTTCTCTCAGCTTCATAATCATTTCCGAAATCTTGAGACCGCCTCCGCATACTTCATCGCATCTTCCGCACTGTAAACAGATATTTTGAATTTGCGAAGCCCGCTCCTCGGATACTAAGAAATGCGTCAGCAGGGTTCCTATACCGCCCGTATATACATTTGAACCGTAGACATGACCGCCTACCAGCGCAAAAGCGGGACATACGTCAAGACAGGCACCGCACCGTATACAATCGAACATTTGGCGGAAATCCTTATTGGCAAGAATTTCTCTGCGGCCGGGGTCGTCAAGGATTACGCAGTAAAAATCTTTCTTTTTCTTTTCGTCCGTTTCCTTATTAACGGTAACTTCACAGGCGCCGGTATACATTGAAATGTATGAGGTAATTCTTTGCGCGGTTCCGTTTCTCGGCAGCGCTTTAAAAATCCAGCGGGCGTCCGAAAACGATTTAACGAATTTTTCAATACCGAAAATATACAGATGAGTACCGGGAAGCGTTCCGACCATACGTCCGTTACCTTCGTTTGTCATCGTAAAAACGGTTCCCGTTTCGGCAACCGCAACATTTGCGCCGGAAACGCCCATTTCGGAAGCGGTAAACTTATCCCGCATTACCTTTCGGGCGGTTCTTACTTCTTCCAAAATAACCGGATTGTTTTTAACCTTCGTATAATCGGTAAAAAGGTCGGCAACCTGCTCTTTATTTAGGTGCAGCGCCGGCATAACCATGTGTACCGGCGTATTTTGTTCGAGCGAAATAATAAATTCCCCTAGGTCGGTTTCCTGAACCAAAACGCCGTCTTCTTTTAGAACCTTGTTAAAATGCAATTCTTCGGAAGCCATGGACTTTGATTTAGTAATGGTTTTTACGCCCTTTTCTTTTACCAGCTTGCGTATCCACTCCATTGCATCTTCCGTACTTTTTGCATGGTATACATGACCGCCTCTCGCTTCACAGTTTTTTGTAAATTCTTCGATTATTTCATCGATATGATCCGCGGCATAAGACTTGACTTTTTTAATCATCTGCCTTGTGGCTTCAAAATCGACGCCTGCATACGATTTTTCTCTTCTTGCGGGATACGTTTTGCAAAAATTGCCGAGCGTACGCCCCAGCGTAGCATTGGATAATGCGGACTGTATTTCTTGTTTTAACGCTTCGTTAGCCATAATGATTTCCTCCTATTCGTCGTCAACTACGATAATGCACAGGTCAATCGGCCCGTGTACCCCGACCGTTCCTACGCATTCAATATCCGCAGTACGGCTCGGCCCTGTGATAAATCCTACATAATTCGGGAGTTGAGGCATTTCACTGAGTATGTCAAACATGTCGTCATAGGTGGGAACGATTGCGGAACCCTTTACAATTCCTATATAGTATTCCGCCATGGTGGCTACAATTCTTCCGTCAACGTCGTCCTGTTCTTGAACGACGGTTCCAAGTTCGGCAATGCCGTGCTGGGCTTCGGAAACGCCTCCTTTAGCCGTTTCGGCGTGAAGGCGGATATGATCGGTGTGTACCTCTATACCGGCAGCCGCAAGCTCCGATACAACCCCCGCTTCTTTAAGGAGCGGAGATTCAAAAACGCACGCGGAAGAAATTTCGTGCTCCTTGAACACCTCCGCAACGGCCTTTCCTAATCCGGCCTTAGAAACCCGCTTGCTGATGCCGTTTACACTTTCAAGATTTTTTTTGAAAAGCTCATACAAGTCATCTGTGATACAACTCATTACCGCCTCCGTAAAATAATGTTAAGGTGAATAAACCCAAATATCGCAGCTTTCCTCTCTCATGCACTTTGCGGGCTGTTGCTATCCGCCTGTATGCTGTGTTTGCGTTGTATTCGGAATTAATTTATACTCTTTGTTTATTATAGCACATAGATATTGCGAATTGTCAAATAAAAATTTACACGCCTTTAAATTTATGGTTGCGTGCGGGTATTAATCGTGTTATCCTTTTCCTAGAAGCCGTAATGAAAGGAGTGGTGATCTGATGAATCCGGCACAAAAGCCGCTTTTATAGTCGGTCTTCTAAAGGGAGGCGCGTTGCCATGTTGTTTTTTAAATTCATACTTGCTATGGTGCCTATTATTTGGCTCATCATATCGCTCAGTAAATTGAAAATGCCGAGCTATAAAGCGTGCGGGATTGCTTTGATTATTACCGCCGTGTTGGCCGTAACATATTGGAAATTAAACATTATACATACGTCGACCGCTGCCGTGGAAGGTGTTTTAAATGCGCTGTGGCCTATTTGTTTGGTTATAATAGCGGCTCTTTTTACCTACAATCTTACACTTGAAACCGGTGCAATGGATTTAATTAAAAAAATGCTTGCAGGTATTTCCGATGATAAAAGAATATTAATGCTGATCATAGGCTGGGGATTCGGAAACTTTATGGAAGGAATGGCAGGGTTCGGTACCGCCGTTGCAATTCCTGCTTCGATGCTGGCAGGAATCGGGCTTGATCCCATACGGGCGGTAACCGCGTGTCTTGTTGTAAACAGTACGCCGACGGCGTTCGGCTCCGTTGGTGTTCCGACAACCACATTGGGATCCGTTTCCGGACTCGAACTTGGAAACCTTTCTGCAAACGTAGCGCTTATACAGGCGATTTTAACATTCCTCTCGCCGTTTTTCATGGTTGTTATCTGCGGCAAAGGAATAAAGGCATTAAAAGGAGTGTTCCGTATAACGCTCATTGCGTCGCTATCCTTTGTTATTCCATGGTTTGCGGCCGCGTGGTGGCTTGGCCCTGAACTCCCCGATATTATCGGTTCAATCTGCTCCATGTTATGTATGATAGCTGCCGTAAAAATATTTAAAAAGGATACGAATAGAGAATATTCGATTGAAATATCGGATATGGAAAAGTCGAATATCGGATTTGCGGAAGGAGTAAAGGCATGGGCGCCTTTTGTCTTAATTTTTGTTTTACTTACGGTAACGTCGACGGCTGTTCCTCCGATACATAATGCAATAAAAGGGATAAAAAGTTCCTTCCTCATATATACGGGAGCGGGCGGAAAACCGCTCGGATTTAGTTGGGTAAATACGCCGGGCGTTATTATTTTTATCGCGGCGATCTGCGGCGGTCTTATTCAAAAAGCGAGTTTTGCGGAAATCTTTTCCGTATTCGGTGCGACTTTAAAAAAATACTGGACAACCATATTTACTATTTGCGCTGTTATGGCCGTCGCTAAAATTATGATATACAGCGGTATGATTTCGGATATAGCGAATTTGCTGGTTGCGACAACGGGACCGTTCTATCCTTTTGTCTCCCCCATCATAGGCGTTTTGGGCGCGTTTGTAACGGGTTCCGGTACTTCTACCTGCGTTTTATTCGGCAGTTTACAAACCCAAACAGCTGTATCGTTAGGATTAAATACCTATTGGATTACGGCAGCAAACGTTATGGGCGCCGGTATCGGCAAGATGGTGTGCCCGCAAGGGTTGGCCATAGGTGCGGGTGCTGTTAATGCAACGGGATCCGAAAGTAAAATTCTGTCGGCTGTATTTAAATATTTTGTAGTATATTCCCTGCTTGCAGGCGTTATATGTCTCGTCGGGGCATTAATTCATATTTAACATTAATTTTATAGGAGGATTGAAGAGTGAATTTTCATTTTGATGAAGAAGAACAAGACATTCTGAATACCTTGCGCGATTTTGCAGAGAAGGAAGTAGGTCCAAAGGCTGCAGAAATTGATGAAGAAGAGAAATTTCCTATGGAAGCGCGTCAGCAGCTTGGTGATATGGGCTTTATGGGAATGTGTTTTCCGGAAGAATACGGCGGAGCAGGGCTTTCCTATCTTTCCTACATTGCCGCATGCGAGATTCTAGCGGAGTACTGCGCTACGACATCAGTTGTCCTTTCCGCTCATGAGTCTCTGTGCTGCTGGCCTATTTACAAGTACGGCACGGAAGAACAAAAACAAAAATATCTTGTTCCTCTGGCTTCCGGCGAGAAGTTGGGCGCTTTCGGTCTTACCGAACCGGGAGCGGGTACCGATGCTGCTATGCAGAAAACGGTAGCTGTTGATAAAGGCGACCACTGGGTATTGAACGGCTCAAAGGTCTTTATCACCAACGCTCAGTATGCGGATATATTCATTGTATTTGCAATGACGAACAAGGAATTGGGCACCAAGGGCATCTCTGCATTTATTGTCGAGAAGGATTTTAAAGGTTTTTCCGTAAGCGGACATGAAAAGAAGATGGGTATTCGCGGTTCATCCACAAGCGGACTTATTTTTGACAATTGTATCGTGCCGAAAGAAAACCTTTTAGGTGAAGTCGGTAAGGGTTTTAAAGTCGCTATGACTACACTGGACGGCGGCCGTATCGGTATTGCCGCGCAGGCTGTCGGTATTGCTCAAGCGGCAATCAACGAAACCGTTGCTTACGACAAAGAGCGAATCCAATTCGGTAAGCCGATTTGGAAATTCCAAAATACGCAGTTCCAACTGGCGGATATGCAGGCGAAGGTAGACAGCGCAAGACTGCTCGTTTACCGTGCAGCGCAAGCTAAACAGGATAACGAGCCGCACAGTCATTTTGCTGCAATGGCGAAGCTTATGGCTTCCGAAATAGCGTCGGATGTTGCGCGCCGTTGCGTACAGCTTGTCGGCGGTTACGGTTATACCCGTGAGTATCCGTTCGAGCGTCACATGCGCGATGCAAAAATCACCGAGATTTATGAAGGAACAAGCGAAGTTCAGCGAATGGTTATTGCAAGCTGGTTAGACGAAACGAAGTAATCGACACTCCCGCACAGCGGGTTCATATTTATAGAACGAATCGTATAGGCAGTCATAGCTGTCGAACGGTTCGTATAATTCGCATAAGGAGAAAAAAACAATATGGAATTATTGGTTTTCGTAAAACAGGTTCCGGACGATTCTGTTGAAGTTAAACTTGATTCTTCTACAGGCGCTCCCGACCTTAATGGTGTCCTTCCTGTTGTCAATGCATTTGATACGTACGCAATGGAGATGGCAGTAAGATTCAAGGAAGCGAACGGAGGCGCGGTTACCGTAGCGACCATCGGCGATGATAAGGCAGTACAGGCAATTAGAGATTGTCTTGCCGTCGGCGCCGACAAGGGGTTCCTTCTTAAAGACGATTCTTTTACCGATTCCGAT